>JAQBQC010000565.1 GCA_028287205.1 Gemmatimonadota bacterium | reverse complement strand
TGGTTCTGACTCGGATCGAGCACCTCGAGCATCGCGGCAGTCGGATCGCCGCTCATGCCGCCGTGCGTCATCTTGTCGATCTCGTCGATCATCAGCACGGGATCCTTGAGCCCTACGCGCCTGAGCGCCTGGAGCAGCAGCCCCGGCATCGCGCCCACGTACGTGCGCCGGTGTCCGCGAATCTCCGCCTCGTCGCGCACGCCGCCCACCGAGATACGGTAGAACTCGCGGCCGATCGAGATCGCGATCGCCTCGCCGAGCGACGTCTTGCCGGTGCCCGGAGGCCCCACGAAGCAGAGGATCGGCCCGTGCGTGCCGCCGCCCTTGAGCTTGCGCACGGCGAGATACTCGAGAATGCGCTCCTTGGCCTCGCCGAGCCCGTAGTGCCGCACATCGAGCGCCTCCTGCACCTTCTGCAGCTCGATCTGCTCCGTCCCCGATTTCTTGTTCCAGGGAAGCGCGATGATCCAGTCGAGATAGGTGCGGATCACCTGATACTCGCTCGCCGCCGGCGAGAGCATGCGCATGCGCTCCGTCTCGCGCTTGGCCTCCTGCATCACCTTCTCGGGAAGGCCCACCTCCTCGATCTTCTTCAAAAGGTCGAGCGCTTCCTTCTCCCCCGGATCCGTTTCGCCGAGCTCCGCCTGGATCGCGCGTATCTGCTGCCGCAGATAAAACTCGCGCTGGTGCTGCTCGATCTTGACCTCGGTCTGGCGCTTGATGTCCTCCATCACACGCGCGCGCTGTACCTCGCGCTCGAGCCGCGTCAGCACGAAGCGGATTCGCTCGCCGATGTCGAGGCGCTGAATCACCTCGTCCTTGTCGGCGATGCGAAAGTTCATGTTCGTGGCCGCGAGGTCCGCGAAGCGACCGGGATCCGACATGTTCATCTTCAGGATCGCCGGCACTTCGTCCGGGATGCGGTCGACCAGCTCGGCCAGCGTCTCGGCTGCATTCACCAGCCGCGCCATCAGCTCTTCGCCGCCAACCGAATCGAGCGGCGTTTCTGGCGCCGGCCGGATGCGCGCGATCGGATAGGGCTCGCGCTGCTCGACGCCTTCGATGATGATCCGCCGCAGTCCCTGCAGCGTGATCTGCACCGTGTCGCCAGGAAGATTGATCCGCTCGTGCACGCGCGCAGCCACGCCGACGCGACCCAGAAACGCGGAGGGATCGATCGCCTCGTCGTGATCCCCGCTCGCGACCACCAGCCCAACGATGAGTCCGGCTTCGTCGTGGGAACGGATGATCGAGAGATTCTCGGGCGCGCCCATTTGGACCGCGATGGTGCCGAGCGGGTAAACGATCGTCGACCTCAACGCCATGAGCGGGAGGGTCGGCGGCAGCTCGGACTTGAGGATCTCTTCCTTGCGCTGTGCTCGGGCCATGGACGTCAGGTGGGGGCTCTTCGCTGGGGCGGGGGGCTGCTCGGATTGCCCTAAATACTAATCACGTATATGTTTAAAGGCTATGTTCGATGAACTGAGCGAAAAGCTCGACGCCGTTTTCGCGCGCCTTCGTGGCCGCGGAGTTCTGACGGAAGCCGACATCAAGGAAGGGATGCGCGAAGTTCGCCGCGTCCTCCTCGAGGCAGACGTCAACTTCCAGCTCACCCGAGAGTTCCTGGAACGCGTCGAGCAAAAGGCGGCCGGCGTTGCGGCCCTCCGCAGCGTGTCTCCGGGGCAGCAGCTAGTCAAGATCGTCCACGACGAGCTGGCCAGCATGCTTGGCGAAAAGCGCGAAGGGTTGCGCATCGGCACCGTCCCTCCAGGGATCGTGCTCATGGTCGGCTTGCAGGGCTCGGGTAAGACGACTACCGCTGCGAAATTGGCACGCAAGCTCAAGGCGGAAGGAAAGCCGCCGCGCCTCGTCGCTGCCGATGTGTACCGTCCGGCCGCGATCGATCAGCTCGAGACGCTCGCCAGGCAGGTGGACGTTCCGATCTACCTCGAGCGCGACAGCAGGGATGTCGTGAAGATCGCGAAGCGCGGCATCGAGGAGGCACGTCGCGGCCGCGATCGCGTCGTGATCGTCGACACGGCCGGGCGACTGCAGATCGATGACGAAATGATGAACGAGCTGCGCCGCCTCAAGGAGGCGGTGAAGCCGGACGAGATCCTCTTCGTCGCCGACGGCATGACCGGACAGGACGCCGTCAAGATCGCGAAGGGATTCGACGACGCGCTCGGCATCACCGGCGTGGTGCTGACGAAGATGGATGGCGACGCGCGCGGCGGTGCGGCGCTCTCGATCTACGGGGTGACGAAGAAGCCGATCAAGTACATCGGCGTCGGCGAGAAGATCGACGCGCTCGAGGAGTTCCACCCCGAGCGCATGGCGGGACGCATTCTCCAGATGGGAGACATCGTCTCGCTCGTCGAGAAGGCGCAGGAATCGTTCGACGAGGATGAGGCGCGCAAGCTCGAGAAGAAGGTGAAGAAGGAAGGGCTCGATCTCGAGGACTTCCTCACGAGCATGAAGCAGATGCAGAAGCTCGGACCGCTCGAGGGCGTGCTCAAGCTGCTCCCCGGCGTGAACGCGAAGATGCTCAAGCAGGCGAACCTCGATCCGAAGCGCATGAAGCACATCGAGGCGATCGTGCTCTCGATGACGAAGGAAGAGCGGAAGAATCCCGGGATACTCACGGGCTCCCGCCGTGCGCGCATTTCGAAGGGATGCGGGCGTCCGGTGAGCGAAGTGAATCGCCTGCTCGAGCAGTTCCGCGAGATGCAGAAGATGATGAAGAAGATGGGAAAGGGCGGCGGCGGGCGAATGGGATTTCCCGGAATGCCGCCGGGCATGATGCCGCCACGCATGGGCGGCCGCTGAGTTAGCTTTGAGCAACACCCGGGTGCGCACCGGACATTCCGGATCGCGCGATGAGCCCGCGTACCACGACACCCTCTGTTGGGAGAGATCGAATGGTCAAGATTCGCCTTCGCCGCGTTGGACGTAAGAAGCTGCCCGTCTATCGCATCGTGATCGCCGACGCCATGAGCCCGCGCGACGGCCGCTTCATCGAGCTCATTGGCCAGTACAATCCGCGTCTCACAGAGGGTGGCCTGAAAGTGGACGCAGATCGCGCGAGCTACTGGCTGAGCGTGGGCGCGCAGCCGACGGACACCGTCCGCTCGCTCCTCCGCAAGGCGGGCGTGCTCAAGGCGCGTCACGAGGCCCGTGTAGCGGCAAAGCGCAGCGGTAGCGCGGTTGCCGTGAACGAGAACGCCTCGGCGTAGCATGCCCTCGCCCGAGTGGGTCATCGTCGGGCGGTTGAGGAAATCGCATGGGCTCCGCGGTGAGATCATCGTGGAGCCGATCACAGACGCGCCGGCCGAAGTCTTTTCGGCCGGCCGCGTGCTTTTCGCCGGCGACGCCGCCGGCGATCCGCTTCCAAATCCGCCCGAGCTCACCGTCCGCGAATCCCGTCCACACATGAACGGGCTCCTCGCCGTGCGCTTCGAGGAAATGCGCGATCGCGACGAGGCGTCGCGCTGGACCAATCGCTACCTCCTCGTGCCGTCCACCCAGCTGCAGCCGCCGGCCGAGGGCGAGGTGTACCTGCACGAGCTGGAGGGAATGCAGGTCGTGCTCGAATCCGGAGAGCACGTGGGTACCGTATCGAACGTGTTCGAGCTTCCACAGGGACTCGCGCTGGACGTCAAGCGCTCGACCGGCACGGTGCTCATTCCGTTCAACGAAGTCTTCATCCATGAGCTCAAGCGCGCGGAGCGCACGGTGGTGATCGCGCCGCCTCCGGGGCTGCTGGACTGATGCTCCGGGTCTCGATCGTCACGATCTTCCCGGACTTCTTCGCTGCACCGCTCGCGCTGAGCATTCCCGCGCGAGCCGCCGCCGCCGGAAGCGTGACCTACAACGTGGTCGACCTGCGCGCGTTCACGCACGACCGCCACCGCACCGTCGACGACTACCCGTTCGGTGGCGGCGCCGGAATGGTGATGAAGCCCGAGCCGTTCTTCGAGGCGGTCGACTCCATCGGAGCGAAGGCGCCCATCGTGCTGGTGTCGGCGCGGGGGCGTGCGTTCACGCAGGCGGACGCGGTGCGCTACGCCGCGGGGGAAGAGCTCACGATCCTCTGCGGGCACTACAAGGACGTCGATCAACGGGTCGCCGACAGTCTGGCCACCGAGGAGATCTCGCTCGGCGAGTTCGTGCTGAGTGGTGGTGAGACCGCAGCGCTCGCGATCGTGGACGCGAC
>JAQBQC010000545.1 GCA_028287205.1 Gemmatimonadota bacterium | reverse complement strand
CAACTGAATTACGCCCGCAGATGAGGCGCGAAACGCCCCGTCGTCAGCGCGCGATCGAGCTGCGCGCTGACGACGTTGAAGATTTAGCGGTCGCGGAATCGGGCGTCAACTGGCACGGCACCATATGCACGCGCCCGCATCACTTCGAGAAGACGAACACCTTGCCGCCGTCCGTGAACGTGAGCGTCGGGAGTGAGACAGTCGCAATCACCGAGTCGCTCGAAGACGCAGCATGAATGGCCACCGTATTTCCGTTGACCGTGTACGTGCCCGTGCTTCCCGAGCTGTCGGAAACGGTGCCCGCGCTCGTCGTCTCCGTGGTATGAAAGAGGAGCCTGTACGACGCGTCGGAATGCAGCGACAACGTTCCGTCGAGAAAGACCACGATGTCGGAGCTCGTGTTCACGATGGTATCGGGCGGTGCCTTGCCATCGACGGACTGCAACGAGTAGTTCCCCACGACGGTCGGTGGCGGTGGTTGCGTGGGGTTGTCACTTCCGCACGCGGCAAGTGCCGCGAGCATGGTGGCGCCGCACATCGCGACGAAGAAATTGCGCGAGGCGCGTGGACCGTTGCGTACATGGCGCAGCGCCGTGGCGCGTGTGTGCAGCACGTGTGACCTCCGTTCGTTCGATGAAGCCGTGGACCAACAGAACGGAGCCTGAATGCACGATCCGCGCCGCGGCGAGCTCGCTACGGGGCTGTCGAAATCGGGTCCGTGCTCCCGCGCGCTGACTCCGACGAGCGCTGCGCACTCACGCCATTGGCGCGCGGAATGGTGAGCACGAACGTCGTTCCGACCCCGGCAACGCTCTCCGCAACGAGATCGCCGGACATGCTCCGCGCGAGATCGCGCGAGATCGCGAGACCGAGTCCGACGCCCTGCTGGCTCACGCCCGTGAGATGTCGGTCGATCTGCACGAACGGCTCGAAGATCTTCTCGAGCTTGTCCTGCGCGATGCCGCGCCCCGTGTCGCGAATGGTGATCGCGACGCTCTCCGGATTGCTGCTCTCGCTCACCCCATCCGCGTCGCACTCGACGGTCACGAGGCCACCTTCATCCGTGAACTTGCACGCGTTCGAGAGCACGTTCAGCAGGATCTGCTGCAGCTTGTCGCTGTCCGCGCGCACGTGCAGCGTCGGGTCGCATCGCGGATAGACGTAGCTGATCCCCTTCGCGTTGAACTGCGACGCAACGAGCGTGTCGACGTTCTCGAACACGCTCGCCAGCGGTACCTCGCGAATGTTGAGATCGAGCTGGCCACTTTCGATCTTCGCGAGATTCAGGATGTCGTTGATGAGCGAGAGCAGATGCTGTCCGCTCTTCTTGATGCGGCGCAGGTCCTCGCGCTGCATATCCACGAGCGGCCCGCGAATCTCGAGCGCGAGCAGATCGACGTAGCCTCCGATCGCATTGAGCGGCGTGCGCAGCTCGTGCGACATCGTCGTCAGAAAGAGCGACTTCGCGCGGTTCGCTTCCTCCGCGCGCTTCGTCGCCTCCTCGGCGACCGCGCGCGCCTCCTCCGCCATCACGGTCTGTTGCTGCAGCTCCTCCACGGTCGACGACAGCTCTTCGGATTGCATCTCGAGCTCGCTCGCCTGCTCCTGCAGATGCAATTGCTGCGACTCGAGCTCGACGGCTTGATCCTGCAGTTGCTGGTTCTGCAGCTCCAGCTCGACCGTCTGCTCGGCAAGCTTGTGGTTCGAGTCGCTCAGCTCGACGTTCTGCGCATCCAGTCTGCGCGCGGCGTCGGCCTGTGCGTTGGCGAATCTCGTGAGCAGCGTGTTGAGCATCAAGGCGATCACGACGGCCGAGATCGTTCCGCCGACGACGATGACCTCGACGATCAGATAGTACCTGTCGGATTCCGCGATGCGCTGGTCGAGCAGATTCTGCTGACGAGCCGCGATACTCCTGAGCAGGCCGCGAATGTCGTCCATCGCGTGTTGCCCGCCGTCGGAATCCACGACCGAGCGAGCAGCATCGGCGCCCTTCGTGCGCATGAGCGTGATGGTCTGCGCGAGCTCCGCGAGCTTCACACCGATGCGTCCGGACAGGGAGTCCAGTTGACGTGTTTGCAGCGCGTCGGTGCCGACGAATCCGCGCAGGAGCGCCGTGTCCGCGGCGAGGCGATTGAGCGCTGAATTGTACGGCTGCAGATAGCGTTCATCAGCGGTGAGGAGAAAGCCGCGCTGGCCAGTCTCCGCGTTCGTGATGTCCTGCAGTACCGACTGTGTCGCTTCGATCGAACGATGGGTGGCGATGACATTCGCGCGGGCCGAGCGGATGCTCGCGATGCCGCCGTACGTGAGCAGGCCGAGGAGCATCACGATACCGGCAATGCCGCCAGTCGCGCCAAGCCGCTGTCGCGTGGTGAGCCGTACGCCGACGGGAGGCGGCACCCGGAGGCCGCGCCCGGTGCGTCGGTCTGGAACGCCGGAGCGCGGGTCCGTCACTGCAGCCCGGGGCGAATTATTCCTTCAACGACCGCAAGAGTGCGAATGCGTGCGCCTGTACTGGAAAGGTTCAGCGATCGCTACGGGAACGTGGGAAAGATTATCGGTCCCGCGGAGTTGCGGCAAATGGCCAGAGGTGGACGGTGCTCCGCATGTGCACGATAGTCCGTGTCGCTCGATTCTGACGCGAGCTCATCTACCAGCGCGCGGGTGAAGGCGCGAGATTCCCGCGTCCCCGTGGCGAACGAATTCTTTTTACACGAGCTCTGATGCTGACTCCGGCTCCGATCACCCTCGAGGGACACGGCGTGCGACTCGAGCCGCTCGCTCCGTCCCATGCGGAGTCACTGATGGCAGCGGTCTCAGATGGCAAGCTCTGGGAGCTCTGGTTCACCTCGGTGCCAGAGCCCACGCAGGTGAGCGAGTACATCGAATCCGCGCTGGAAGGACAACGCGCCGGTACGATGCTGCCGTGGGCGGTTCGCGAGCTCGGGACCGGCACCGTCGTAGGCACGTCGCGCTACCACGACATCGTGACGACCGTGGATCGCGTGGAGATCGGCTACACGTTCTACGCGCGCACGTGGCAGCACACGCATCTGAACACCGCGTGCAAGCTGCTGCTGCTTGCGCATGCATTCGACGCGCTCGGCTGTCAGGTGGTTGGTCTGCGCACGGACAACTTCAACTTCGCGTCGCAGAAGGCGATCGCGGCCATTGGGGCAAAGCGGGACGGCGTGATCCGTCATCACCAGCGCCGGCGGGACGGATCCGCGCGCGACTCGGTGATGTTCAGCATCCTTGCGGCAGAGTGGCCGGATGTGAGGCGACATCTCGAGATGCGGCTGGCGCGGCTGCGAGGGGGGGCGAAGGAGTAGACACCGCGCGTCACTCGCCGAACAAAAAAAAGCGCCCCCGCATCGCGGAGGCGCTTCTACTCACTCTTCTATTCCCTCTGAGAGCCAGCTCCGAGGATCGAACTCGGGACCGCTCGATTACGAATCGAGTGCTCTACCGCTGAGCTAAGCTGGCGATCGTCTTCCTTCCTCTCATGCCCTGGCGCGGACTCGAACCGCGACGCCTT
>JAQBQC010000537.1 GCA_028287205.1 Gemmatimonadota bacterium | reverse complement strand
GCGTCCCCCGCGCTGCGAACGTGTCGAGCAAGTCTCTTAGTGCTGAGACATCCATCCTCCACTCGCGCGACGGTACCGCGACCGCGCGGCGCACCCCGAGCCCCAGCTCGGCGACCGCGCGCGTGACCGAGTAGTGGGAGTGCTCGCCACACAGCACGACGGGCGGATTGTCACCAACGCCCGACTCCCACGCGTCGGGCATTGCGCGCGCCCGTGCCGCGAGCAGCGCGGTAAACGTCGCCTCCGTGCCGCCTGACGTGAACGTGCCGCCCGCCTCCTCACCCCACCCGACGAGCGCCGTCAGTGCGCGCACGAGCTGCGTCTCGACGACGGTTGCCGTGGGCGACATCTCCCAGATCGCCGCGGACTGGTTGAGCGCTCCGATGAGGGACTCGCTCCATACCGCCGCCGGAAGGGGTGCCGCGACCTGATGGCCAAGCGACATGGGGTGCATCAGCTGATTCGCGTCGGCAACGACGTCCAGGGCGAGCCGCTTCACGATCTCGTCGAGCGGCTTGCCATGCTTTGGCAGCGCGTCCGAGAAACGCGCCGCCAGCTCTTCGGCACTCCGCGGCGTGGAAACCTGCCCCGTGCCCCGGCGCGTCGCCGCGAAGTACTCGGCCACGAGCTCGACGAAGAGCTCTCCCGCGGAGGAGCTCATGTCCTCTTCGAGAGCGAGAAGGGCGTTCGCGGTAGAGTCGGTGTGCGGTGGCAAGCGATCGCTCGTACGTGGGGATCGTGCTCCGGTCGGGAACGACGCATCGCGCCGATCCGCCGGGATTGGACGCCAAATCTACTCGGGAGAGATGTCCGTTCGCGGCTCCAGCCGGCGTCCGCATCGGTACGACGCGTCAGATTTCGTCGGGAGCGATCGTCTCGCCGGCCTCGTCGCCCCACTTTTGCATTGCGTCAGCGCGCACTACCGGCGGAGAAGACCAGGGAGAACCACAATGCAGGTTGCTGCTCACCACGCAATGAAGCCGTTCGGAACGATCGTCCGCTGCCTCACTCTCGTGCTCGCCATCACCTCGATCGGCTGCAGATCGGGGCGCGCATCGCACAAGACGAACGAAGGCCCGGTGCGAACCACGATCGACGTTCAAAATCAGGACTTCAACGACATGACGGTGTACGTGATCGTGAATGGATCTCGCACAAGGCTCGGGATCGCACCCGGCAACAAGACGACGGTGCTCACGATTCCCGATTACCTCCTCACCGGCACTTCGTTTGTCCGTTTCGTCGCCGATCCGATCGGCGGCAATCGTACGCCCGTCTCCGAGGAGGTGGATGTCACTCCCGGTGATCAGCTGGTGATGGTCATCAATCCGGGCGGTTGACCTCAGTCATGCTGAAGACAAATCCGTACTCGCGAACTGCGGCGCTGAAGGACTCCACAGGGTTCGTGCACGTTCGCGGCGCACGCGAGCACAATCTCAAGAACATCGATGTGGAGATCCCGCGCGATGCGCTCGTCGTGTTCACGGGCGTCTCGGGCTCTGGAAAGTCGTCGCTGGCATTCGGAACGCTGTACGCCGAGGCGCAGCGGCGCTATCTCGAGTCTGTCTCGCCGTACGCGCGCCGGCTCTTCCATCAGATGTCCGTGCCCGAGGTCGACGAGGTGGACGGACTTCCGCCCGCCGTCGCGCTCCAGCAGCAGCGCGGCTCGCCCACCACGCGATCGTCCGTGGGCAGCGTGACGACACTCTCGAATCTTCTGCGCATGCTCTACTCGCGCGCGGGGCGGTATCCGCCCGGCCAGGAGCATCTCGAGGCCGAGGCGTTCTCGCCGAACACGCCCGCGGGTGCGTGTCCGCGCTGCCACGGACTCGGGCGCGTGTACGAGGTCACGGAGCGTTCGATGGTTCCCGATGACACGCTCACGATTCGCGAGCGCGCGATCGCCGCGTGGCCCACTGCCTGGCAGGGGCAGAATCTGCGCGACATCCTCGTCACGATGGGCTACGACGTGGACAAGCCGTGGCGCGAGCTTCCGAAAAAGGAGCGCGACTGGCTGCTCTTCACGGACGAGCAGCCTACGGTTCCCGTGTACGCGGGCTACACGCCGGCCGAGGTGCGGCGCGCACTCAAGCGAAAAGAGGAGCCGAGTTACATGGGCACCTTTACTGGTGCGCGAAAGTACGTACTGCAGACGTTCGCGAACACGGAGAGCGCGTCGATGAAGCGGCGTGTGTCTCAATACATGGAGAGCACCGAGTGTCCGCTCTGTCACGGCAAGCGGCTGCGGCTCGAGTCGCTGTCGGTGAAATTCGCCGGGTACGACATCGCCGACATTTACGCGCTCCCGCTCAAGAAGCTCGCGCAGATCATGCAACCGTACGCGGATGGGACCGCAGCCGGGCGCGCAAAGGTCGAGGCGCAGCATCCCGAGAAGGCGCTCGTGACCCTTCGCATCGCTCAGGATCTCTGCGCGCGGCTCTCCGTGCTCCTCGATCTCGGGCTCGGGTACGTCGCGCTCGGGCGCAGCACGCCAACGCTCTCTCCGGGTGAGCTGCAGCGCCTGCGTCTTGCGACACAGGTGCGCTCGAATCTTTTTGGTGTCGTCTACGTGCTCGACGAGCCATCCGCCGGGTTGCATCCGGCCGACACGCAGGCGCTGCTCGTGGCGCTCGATCGGCTCAAGGCGTCCGGCAACTCGCTATTCGTGGTCGAGCACGATCTCGACGTCATTCGCTGCGCCGACTGGATCGTGGACGTGGGCCCCGCCGCGGGCGAGCAGGGCGGCTATGTGCTGTACAGCGGGCCGCCGGCCGGACTCGAGCAGATCGAGGCGTCGCAAACGCGCAGGCATCTGTTCGGCAACTACAAGCTTCCCGCTCGCACGCCGCGCGTGCCCACGGGGTGGCTCGAGCTCGAGGATGTCACGCGCAACAATCTCGACAAGCTCGACGTGCGGCTCCCCCTCGGCGTGTTCACCACGGTCACTGGCGTCTCGGGCTCGGGGAAGTCGAGCCTCGTGAGTCAGGCGCTCGTCGAACTGGTCGCGGCGCAGCTCGGGCACGAGCTCCCCGTGGAGAGCGAGGACGGTGAGGAGCTCGAGCGCTCGGCGCCCGAAACGCTCGACGGGCGGATCGTCGCGGGGATGGAGCACATCAAGCGCCTCGTTCGCGTGGATCAGAAGCCGATCGGCCGCACTCCACGCTCGAATCTCGCGACGTACACGGGACTCTTCGACCACGTGCGCAGGCTCTTCGCGGCGACCAAGGCCGCGAAGGCTCGGCACTACGACGCCGGCCGATTTTCCTTCAACGTCGCGAAAGGCCGTTGCCCAACCTGCAACGGTGAAGGCTTCGTGATGGTCGAGCTGCTGTTTCTGCCGAGCGTGTATGCACCATGCCCGACGTGTCGCGGCACACGCTACAACGCGAAGACGCTCGAGATCCAGTATCGCGGCAGGAACATCGCCGAGGTGCTGGGGATGAACGTCGATGAGGCGTGGTCGTTCTTCGATGGCGAGACGCAGCTCGTGCGCTCGCTCGCCGTCGTCCGTGAAGTGGGACTGGGCTACCTGCGGCTGGGCCAACCCGCCACCGAGCTCTCGGGCGGCGAGGCGCAGCGCATCAAGCTCGCGACCGAGCTGCAGCGGCAGCAGCGGGGCAACACCCTCTACGTGCTCGACGAGCCGACCACCGGGCTTCATCCATCGGACGTCGAGAAGCTGATGACGCAGCTCGATGGACTCGTCGAATCCGGCAACACGGTGATCGTCGTGGAGCACGACATGCGCGTGGTGGCGGGAAGCGACTGGGTGATCGACATCGGCCCTGGCGCCGGAGATGAGGGCGGACACATCGTCGCGGAGGGAACCCCCGCCCAGGTCGCGAGGGCGAGAGACAGCCGCACGGCGCCATTTCTGCTCCGCTTTCTGGGCTGAGCCGCGCCCCTCCGATATCATTGGCTTGCGAGATAGCGCCCGATCTCTCGCTCGCAGCCCGGCCTGGCATCGCACGTAAGGAGCTGCTCCATGTCTCGAGTCTTCATCACTGGTTCGGCGGATGGCCTCGGCCAGATGGCGGCGCGACTGCTCGTCGCGGGTGGACACCGCGTCGTGCTGCACGCGCGACACGCCGCGCGCGCGCGTGAGGCGATGATCGCCGTTCCAGGCGCAGAAGAGGCGGTGACCGGTGATTTGTCGAGCATCGCGGAGACGACAGCCCTCGCCGATCAGGTGAATGCGCTCGGAACGTTCGACGCGATCATTCACAACGCGGGCATCGGCTATCGTGAGCGCGCACGTGACGCCACGACGGATGGGTTGCCGCGTGTGCTCGCGGTCAACACACTCGCGCCGTACATCCTCACCGCGCTCATTCACAAACCAAAGCGACTCGTGTATCTCAGCTCCGGCATGCATCGCTCCGGCGATCCGACGCTTCGGGACCTCGAATGGAAGGCGCGCGCCTGGGACGGGTCGCAGGCATACGCCGACTCGAAGCTGCACGATCTCATTCTCGCGTTCGCGGTCGCGCGCCTGTGGCCAACGATACTCTCGAATGCGGTCGAGCCAGGATGGGTGCCGACGAAAATGGGCGGCTCCAGCGCACCGGACGATCTCGCGAAAGGCCCGGAGACGCAGGCGTGGCTGGCAGTGAGCGACGATCCCGCAGCCCTCGTGACCGGCCAGTATTTCTATCACAGGAAGCCGCGCGAGTCGCATCCGGCGGCACGCGATACTCAGGTGCAAGACAAGCTGCTCGCCGCGTGCGCCAGGATCGCCGGCGTGGAGCTTCCAGCGTGACCCAGCCTCTGTCGGGAGAGGGCTCGAGCGAGAATCCCGCGCGCACGCTCCACCGCGAGCTCGGGCTGCTCTCCGCCACGATGATCGTGGTTGGCGGAATCATTGGCGGTGGCATCTTCTTCACACCCGCGCAGGTCGCGCGCACGCTGCCGAGCGCTGGCTGGGTGCTGGCGATCTGGATGCTCGGCGGCTTCATCGCGCTCGCGGGTGCGCTCACGTTCGCGGAGCTCGGCGCGATGCTGCCGGATGCCGGCGGGCCATTCGTCTACATTCGTCGCGCGTTC
>JAQBQC010000509.1 GCA_028287205.1 Gemmatimonadota bacterium | reverse complement strand
GCCGATCAGTGTCCATGGAAAGCTCCTCTCAGGAGGTGCGTTAGTCGACGATTCCCTTCATGGCATCACGGAAACACTCGGGGCAGATGTGCTCGCCGCTCTCGAGTCGAACGAGCTGCTCTTCGGTATGCGCGCCGTGGATCGGGCACACGAGCTCGATCTCGCGCTCGATGCGCTCGCGATTCCTGTTTTGCCGGGATCGGAGGCCGAGTGGGGTGCTGGATCGGGTCAGGAAAAAAACGAGGGCCGCGATCGTCGCGATGGATGCGACGAAGAGGAGGCCCTCGAACAAAATCGGAAGCATTGTCCCTCTAGAGTATGGCCCTACAGCCGGGCTCGCAAGCTTTATTGTCGCGGCAGCACAGGAGGCGGGCATGAGTCTTCCGTTCGGGCATGCGCGAGCGACTACAACTCCTCTTTCCCGGTGAGCGGTGGCGACAGCGAAGGGTGGTGGAACCGGCACCGCTGGTCCCGAATCGGGAACGCGGCTTTCGGCAGAAGAGATTCACGCGAACGTGCTCGCCCAGGCGGAGGACGAGATGAAGCGTCCCGCCTTCGATCTCTTCTGGTCCGCGGTGACCGCCGGTCTGACGATCGGCTGGAGCTTCGTGGGTGGGGCATACGTCTCGACGCTCGTGGGGCCGGAACATCGAAAGGCGGCGCAGGCAGTGCTATATCCGCTGGGATTCATTCTGGTGATCATCGGGCGGAGCCAGCTCTTCACCGAGAACACGCTCGAGCCCGTGATTCCGGTGCTCGATCATCCGACGGGCGAGAAGCTGGGCAAGATGCTTCGCCTCTGGGGGCTCGTCCTGTTGGGAAACATGCTGGGCGCACCAGCGTTCGCGCTGCTCTTCGCGCACACGAACGTCGTGGCGGCCGATGTGAGCGCGCAGATGCGGGAGATGAGTGTGAGCTCGCTGGAGGGCGCGTTCGGGTCCCAGTTTTATCACGCGATCTTCGCTGGATGGCTGATCGCGCTCACGGCGTGGCTCGTTTCGGCCACCTCGTTCACGGGCGCGCAGATCGCGCTCATCTGGCTGACGACGGCGCCGATCGCCGCGCTCGAGTTTCGACATTCGATTGCCGGATCGGTCGAAGCCTTTTTCGCTGCGTCGAGCGGCCTCACCACGTGGGCGGCGGCAATCGGGGGCTTCACTGTGCCCGCGATACTTGGAAATGTCGTCGGCGGGGTGATCTTCGTGGCGATGCTCAATCATGGACAGGTCGCGGGCAAGCGAAGTTGACCGCTTTGGCGGCGCTGGTTAGCCTTTTGCGAAGCTGGCGTGGGTCCACCCGCTCGTTCGCAGCGTTGCTGGGATACGGGGCGGCTCGTCGTAACTCGCATGAATGACCGAAGCGTGCTCTTCCATTCCAGCTGCAATCGTTCGATGACGCGTGCGCTCCGGCTTGTGGCCGTGGGTTGTGCGTTGCTCGTCGTTCCGATGGCTGCGCGCGCGCAGGATGGGGCGCGTGAAGCACCAGCCTACGACGCCAAGGCACTCGACGCCCCCAAGCCATTCGCGGCGTTCAGCCGCTCGGCGATGACTCTGCGCGACAGCCTGGTTGCGCTCGCTCGGGCGCAGGTGGGCACCCCCTATGTGCATGGCGGCGAGACGCCGGCGCGCGGCTTCGACTGCAGCGGCCTCGTACGCTATCTCGTTGCGGCGCTTCACATTGTGGTGCCACGCACGGCCGCGCGTCAGGCTTTCGCGGGGATCGCGGTGCCGAGGGATACCGCAGCGATGCTGCCGGGTGATCTGGTGACGTTCGGGCGCGGCAAGAAGGGCGCGGTGTCGCACATCGGGATCTACGTCGGCAATGGACGGATCGTCCATGCGAGCACCAAGGCCGGCGAGGTGATCGAGACGGACCTGATGAAGCCGAAAGTTGCCGGGATCAAGAAGTGGCGCGGCGCTCGGCGCGTGCTGACGGACGACGGATCGACCGTGGCGGTGGCGGACAGCATTTCGTAGCGCTTCGTGAGTTGCCCGAGCGTGGCTTTTGAGTTATCATAAGAAGCTGTACGCGTTTGCCTTTCACCACTCCATACGCTCCTTCATGCCGATTCGCGGTCCCCGTCTCAGGGTCATTCGACGCCTGGGCGTTCAGCTCCCCGGTCTTACTCGCAAGGATGGCGAACGCCGTCCGTATCCGCCCGGCCAGCACGGCCCAACGGGCTCGAAGCGCCGCAAGACCAGCATGTTCCGCCGCCTCCTCGAGGAGAAGCAGAAAGTTCGCTTCAACTACGGGGTCACGGAGACGCAGCTCCGCCGCTATTTCGCGGAAGCGCAGCGCCTCCCGGGCAAAACCGGCGACAACCTGCTCGCACTACTCGAGCGTCGTCTCGACAACACGGTCTTCCGTCTCGGCTTCGCTCCGACGATTCCGGCTGCGCGTCAGCTGGTCTCGCACGGGCACGTTCGCGTGAACGGCAAGAAGGTCGATCGCGCGAGCTTCCTGGTCGAGGTTGGCGAGACCGTGTCGCTTCCCGAGGGAAAGATTCGCGAGCGTGCCGGTGTGCTCGAGTCGGTGACGCGCGGCCCGCAGGTTCGCATTCCCGGCTACCTGGCGCTCGATCCCGACGACAAGTTCACGGGTCGCGTGATCGGCTCGCCGTCGCGCGCGGACATTCCGTTCGTCGTGAACGAGGCCGCGATCGTCGAGTTCTACGCGCGGTAGGTGACGACGTAGGAAACAAAAAGGCCGGCCCTGTGATGGGCCGGCCTTTTTGTTTTC
>JAQBQC010000504.1 GCA_028287205.1 Gemmatimonadota bacterium | reverse complement strand
TGCTCGACACGTACGCGAGCGAGACGAACAAGGTCGTATCCGTCTGGCGCGAGTTCGGCGATGACGACCTGGCCTTTCGTCCGCATCCGCGCTCGACGACCGTCGGCGACATTCTGAAGCATCAGCTTCTCTCCGAGCGGCGATTCTTCGGAGAGTTCATGGGCACACCGGAACCCGCACCGGATGATGTGCTGCCGCCCAAATTGACTCTTTTCACGGCCCTCGATCGGTTCATGCAACTCGCGCGCGCGCGGCTGCCCTATCTCGCGGTGCAGCGCAGGGAGTGGTGGCTCGCGCGCGTGCCGTTCTTCGAGGTGGAGCGCGAGCGCATCTGGATCTTCTGGCGACGCGTGTTGCACACGGGGCATCACCGCACGCAGCTCACCGTCTACCTTCGCATGTTGAATCGCACCGTGCCGCCGACGTACGGTCCCACTGCGGACGTACAGTGGGATGGTGCCGATCCGACGAACAGCGTGAGCGCGGCGGGAAGAAAATAGCGCGCGAGCAGTTCGCTCGCGCGCTCTTCTCCATCGGGTTGCAGCGGAGCAGCTACTCCTTCCTGTTCGCCATCAATCGCTCGGCAAACTCGAGCCGCGTCTCGAGCTCGGCGATGCGGCTCTCCAGCGACTCGACGAGCGTCCTGTCGGGCTGGGCGAGCGGCTGCGGAGTCGCAGGCATCTGTGGCTGCTCTGTCCACTCAGCGTTGCGCACATTGCCGCGCGGGCCCCAGCCGAAGGGCGCGTAGCCCATCGGCCCGCCACTCATCGCCCACCGGCGACGCATGTGCCGGCGCTGCGACCTGAACAAAAAGAACAGCGCCACGGCCAGCCAGAATATCGGGTGAAATCTGAACATCGGTCCCTCCGTCGATCGTCAGGTCGAGCTGTTAGGGGTGGTGGGGTTGGGGTTGGGGTTCGGATTGAACGCCTCCTCGATGTCCGCGGCGGCCTTGCGCAGAATCTCAGCGGCGCGTGCGAGCGCGGGATCCTCTGGACCACGGCGCCATGCGCGCTTGAACGTGACCGCGGCGAGGTGCGCGAACGCCTGGTGCATGTCGCCGCTCGAGCCGCCCGTGAACTCACGCACGGTCTCGCGCACGCGATCGAAGATCTCGTCGAGCACACCGCGGTGCTCCTCGAGGTACTTCGCGCCTTCCGGCGTCACGTGATAGATCTTCTTGCCGTCGGTCTCGACCACCCGCACGTAGCCCTCATCCTCGAGCAGCTGCAGCGTGGGATAGACCGTGCCCGGTGACGGGGTGTAGAGCCCCCCGAACTTTTCCTCGAGC
Organism: Gemmatimonadota bacterium; assembly: GCA_028287205.1. Lineage (GTDB taxonomy): Bacteria > Gemmatimonadota > Gemmatimonadetes > Gemmatimonadales > Gemmatimonadaceae > FEN-1250. Next base: position 1,311 of record JAQBQC010000504.1, on the reverse strand, counting down.
GCGCGGATCACCTCGTAGCCGTGACGCGGCTTCTCGTTGAGCAGACGGAGAATGACGAACTTCACCTCGCCCGACTCGAACATCTGACTGCGGCGGCGACCACCGCGTCCCGGTCCGCCGCGACCGCGACCGCCCCAGGCACCCGACCATCCGCCGGGCCCGCCGAAGGGGAATCCGGGGCCGAAGCCCCAATCATCTCGCTTGTTGCACATAAACTCCTCCGATATATCGTACGACAACACTCACGATATATCGTAAGATAGAACTCACGTAATGTCAATAGAAGAGTTATGGCGCTCTCTTGCGGTGCTAACTAAATAGGAACTCCGTGAGCACCGCCGAAAACTCTTCCGGACGCTCCACGTTCGACAGGTGCGCCGCCTCCAGCACCTCCAGCTCCGCCTTCGGAATGTTGTCGCGAAGGTACGCGCCATCCAGAACCGTCGTCGACGGATCCTTGCTCCCCGCCACTACGAGCGTCGGCGTCATGATCCGGTGCAGGTCGCGGCGCAGATCCGCATCGCGCAACGCCGCGCACGCCCCCACGTAGCTCTCGAGCGGACAGGAGCTCGCGATCGCATGAAAGCGCGCAGCGACATCCGGTCGCCTCTCGCGAAACTCATCGGTGAACCAGCGCGGCATCGCGAGATCCGCCGCCTCCTTCATTCCGCCCTCGCGCACCGCCCGCATTCGCTCGCTCCACGACTCGCTCGTGCCGATCCGCGCGGCGGTGTTCGCGAGCACGAGCCGGCTCACGCGCTGCGACGCATTCTGCCCGAGCCAGATGCCCGTGACGCCGCCGATCGAGATGCCGCTCACCGCTGCACTCTGCACGCCCGAGGCATCGAGCACCGCCAGCGCATCGCGTCCAAGCTGCTCGATGGTGAACTCGCCGGGCGATGCGGTAGAGCGCCCGTGGCCGCGAAGATCGTAGCGAATGACGCGGAACGAGTCGCGGAGCGCCGGCATCTGTGGGTCCCAGAGCTCGTGCGTGGTGCCGAGCGAATGGAGGAGCAGCACCGGGGGCCCGTTCTCCGGTCCGGTTACCGTATACCAGATTCGTGCGCCATCGATCTCGACATCCGGCATGCTCCTCACCCTCCACGATGAGCTCCGCCACAGAATCTAGTTGCGGTGCGCGCCACGCGAGAGACGATGCCCGTGGCGCCATCCGTGCTATGTCAGCCGCCGATGCCTCACTCCCTCGAATCGGAATTCGTGCGCGAGCAGCTCGAGCTGCGCGCGGTACCGCTCGAGAAGCGCGCTCCCGTGCAAGGCGAGTACGTGCTCTACTGGATGGCCAGCACGCAG
>JAQBQC010000485.1 GCA_028287205.1 Gemmatimonadota bacterium | reverse complement strand
CGACAGCGCGGCTGCTGCCGGGCGCCATGTCGGATCTCGAGCGAGCGCGCACGGATTCGTTCTGGGACGGGAGCGGGCTCAGAGCACCGAGCTATACGCGACCGGCGGAGTACCGCGGGCAGCGAGTTCCGGACGTGCTGATGTCGGGCGACCACCGGAAGATCGCCGAGTGGCGGGCGGCGGAGGCGGAGCGGCTGTCGAGGGTGCGACAGCGAGGCGGTTCGTAGGGCGCACGAGGCAGCGATAACGGCGGATTGCGGGGCGTAGAGCGGGCTCTGCGCGTGAGGTTTTACTCATGCGTGGGGTCATCCGTCTAACACACGATTGCAACTGAGAGGCAGGGAAATCCCCACTTGTCTGGCCGCTCAGTCAGTGAAGCTCCTAGTTGCAATTAGCACGCTGTTTTTGTGATCCAGATAGTGGTACCCTGTTGCCGGCGCGTATACGCCGGATTCCGGATCCCCAGAGACCGCCTCGCTCGCATGCTCAGTCCATGCGAACGCGTCCGTCATCCGTTGTGTCCCCCTGTAGTAGCAGTAGTCGCACGGTTACTGAGCCGCTGGTTTAGTGACGAGGGCAAAACCGTCGAAAGGCGGTGACGCAAAGCTACGAGGCTACCGCATCCGTCCGGATGCCACGCCAGTCGGGCTGTCGCGCGGACCCTTATCTAAAGGAGTCCCACGATGAAACGCCTCCTCGCCGTATGTGCAGGCAGCCTCTTCCTGGTTGCCTGCAACGATGCAACTGCGCCATCCACGCTGCAGTCATCCGCACCCCGCGCCCCGGTGAACGCACCGTCTGCGGACGTTTGGGCGGGTCACTACATCGTCGTTCTCAAGGCTGGGGCACCGTCGGCTGACGCCGTCGTGCACCGCCATGCATGGAGCAGCGGTACGCTGACCATGGATCAGCGCTTCAAGACGGTCATGCACGGGTTTGCTGCAGCCGTCAGCGATGCAGATCTGGACAGCCTCCGAAGCGACCCCGATGTGGAGAGCATCGAGCCGGACCGCTACGTACACCAGTTGGGCTCTGAGACCGGAATGGGTTGGGCGCTCGACCGAGTGGACCAGCACGCGATGCCGCTCAACGGCGCCTACGCGTACGGCGCCACGGGCTCCGGCGTCAACATCTACGTCGTCGACGGCGGCATTCGCTACTCGCACGTCGAGTTCGGCGGCCGCGCACACTTCGCCTTCGACGCCCTTGGCGGCAACGGCTCCGATTGCAACGGGCACGGCACCGGCGTGGCTGGTGTCGCCGCCGGCAGCGTCCACGGTGTAGCGAAGAGCGCGAACATCTACTCGGTTCGCGTCTTCCCGTGCAGCGGAACCACGTCGCTCTCGACCATTCTCGCCGGAATCGATTGGGTTACCGCCAATCACAGGTCGCCCGCGGTCGCGAATCTGAGCCTCGGCTCCGCAGCCGCTCCGATTCTCGATACCGCGGTCGAGCGCTCGATTCGCTCCGGCGTCACCTATGTCGTCGCGGGCGGAAACAATGGCGGCGATGCCTGCGCGATGTCTCCCGGCAAGCTGAAAGATGTGATCACCGTTGGCGCTTCCGATAACTCCGACACGCGCGCCTCGTGGTCGAACTACGGATCCTGCATCTCCATGTTCGCCCCGGGCGTCTCGGTCGGCTCGGCGGACTACTACTCCGATGTGTCGCTCGCGAGCTGGAACGGGACGTCGGTCGCCGCACCAATGGTCTCCGGCGCGGTTGCGCTGTACCTGCAGGGGCATCCGACCGCCTCACCGGCCACCGTCCGCGCGGCGATCGTCGGCAACACCACGGGGAACGTCATCAAGAATCTCTCCGGATCCGCGAACAAGCTGCTCTACACGTCCTTCATCGGTTCGGTCACGACCACGCCCGCACCCACTCCGACGCCTGCACCAACGCCTACGCCCATCGCATCGGTGGGAGGCGTCGGCGTTTCCTACCGCTGTGCCTCGCGCGTCTGCGCGTTCGATGCCGGCGCCTCCGCTCCCACCGGCGGTGTCACGTCGTACAGCTGGACCTTCGGTGATGGAAGCAGCGCCACGGGGCGCACGGTGACGCACACGTACGGCACGGCCACGAGCTACACGTGGAACCTCTCGATCGTCACGGGCACGGGCAAGAAATACGCGACGAGCAAGTCCATCACTCCCGCGAGCGCTTCCGGCTCGGCCACGAGCACGGCACCCACCTACGTGCCGCCGACGACCACACCGCCGCCGACATCGTCCGCACCCGTTCCGTCGCCCATCAGTGGCGTCGGCGGTGTAGGCGTGTCGTACAAGTGCGTGTCCCGAGTGTGCGGTTTCAGCTCCAGCGGGTCGCAGCCCACAGGCGGAGTCACTTCCCATCTCTGGTATTTCGGCGACGGCACGACATCCACCGCCAGCGCGCCGACGCACACGTATGGCAGCGCCACCAGCTACACGTGGAGCCTCACGATCGTGACGGGAACAGGGAAGAAGTACTACACGAACAAGTCGATAACGCCGGCGAGCGCCTCGGGCTCCGCGACGAGCATCGTTCCGATTTACGTACCGCCCACCACGACGCCGCCGCCGACCAGCAGCAGCTTCACGGCCAACTTCACGGTTAGCTGCAACTCGAAGCACAGCTGCACGTTCGACGCGGGAAGCTCGACGATTCCGAACGGCGTCTCCTCGTACAACTGGACGTTTGGAGATGGCTACCAGGGAACGACGGTCAGGCTGACGCACGACGATTCCGGGAAGAAGACGGTGAACGTGACGCTCAAGATCTACGACCGGACCCTCGCGTCGCGATCGATCACGAGAACGGTTACGGTTCCCTGATCTGACGTTTCCACTCCGCGCGGCGGAGCCGATCACGAACGACTGAGAGCGACCGGTGGCAGCTGCCGCCGGTCGCTCTCGTGCGTGGGTGCGATGTCTCCGCGAGCAGCAGCGCCGTACTCTTGAGTTCAACGCTCCCAGCGGTTAGCTTCCGAGTCTTCCCACGACACTTTTTCCGGGCCCCGTTTGAAGGCCCCGAGCGCCCTATGCATGTATTCATCGAAACTCAGAAGGAATATCTTCGCACCGATATCCCGCCCTTCCGCGCGGGCGACACGCTGCGCGTGAACGTGCGCGTCAAGGAAGGCGAAAAGGAACGGCTCCAGGCGTTCGAAGGCGTGTGCATCGCGAAGCGCGGCAGCGGCGTCAGTGAAACCTTCACCGTTCGCAAGATCTCGAACGGCGTCGGAGTCGAGCGCATCTTCCCGATCCACAGCCCGATGCTCGGCGACGTGCACGTCATTCGCCGTGGCCGCGTGCGCCGCGCGAAGCTTTACTACCTGCGCGAAGCGACCGGAAAGGCCGCGCGCATCAAGGAGCGCAAGATCCAGATCGCCCGCCCCGTCTAGGCTCGGCGGCGCAGGAGGTTCTGCTGTGCATCGAGCGCGGTGGACCACGATCGAGCGGGAGCTGCGCCGCACTGGCGGTGCGCTGATCGCCGGTGTCGATGAAGTAGGACGGGGCTCCCTTGCGGGCCCCGTCGTCGCATGTGCCATCGTCATGCCGCCGGATTCGCGTGCGCTCCGGGGCGTCGATGATTCCAAGGCGCTCACCGCGCCGGCCCGCGAGCGACTCGTGTCGCAGATCATGCAGCGCGCGGTGAGCCTGGGGATAGGCGCCGCCTCCGCTCGAGAGATCGATCGCATCAACATCTATCACGCGAGCACCCTCGCGATGCGGCGCGCCCTCTCGCGGCTCAAAGTCCTGCCCGACCACGTGCTCATCGATGGCCGGCCGATTCGCGCACTGGGCGTCGAGCATCACGGCATCGTCGATGGCGATGACAAGTGCTTCAGCATCGCGTGCGCATCGATCGTGGCCAAGGTGCTGCGCGACCGGCTCATGGCGAGTCTCGCGCGCCGCCATCCGCACTACGCGTGGGATCACAATTGCGGCTATGCAACACGTCGTCACATCGACGCACTCCAGTCGCACGGCAGCTGCGCGCATCACCGCCAATCGTTCGTGGTGAAGGCGCTCGTGCCCGGCGCGATGGTGTTGGAGATCATCGAAAGTGCGGACGCACATCACATGGCTACCGATTTTCCCGACGAAGAGACGTCGTTGTGATGGTCGCGATGCATCGCGAGTGAGGCGTGTCACAGCGCGACACAGGGGCACGCTTTTAGCTTCCTGTAGCAGCAGGGATCAGCCAATACCGGTCACAGCGTCTACATGGAGAACTATATGAATGGTCATACGAAGATGTTTGCGGCAATCGCGCTCGTGGCACCGGTCATGGCCGGATGCGCCACCAAGGGATTCGTTCGTGAGCACGTCGCGGCCGAAGCGGTTCGCGCCGATGCGCATACCGATTCCTCAGTGAGCGCTGAGCGCTCCGCGCGCATGTCCGCTGACAGCTCGCTCACGCAGGATGTCGCGTCGCTTCGCAAGGATCTCGACAGCCTCCGCACTGAGTACGGCGCAAAGATCACGGCCCTCGAGAACGGCATGCAGTTCGCCCTTCCCGTGCACTTCGCGTACAACGATGCAACGATTCGTGACGAGGACAAGGCGGCGCTCGATCGCTTCTCCAAGGTCGTCACGAAGTACTATCCGGGCTCGGTCATCACCGTCGAAGGCTTCGCCGATCCCGCTGGTGGCGTGAAGTACAACCTCGACCTCTCGAAGCGTCGCGCCGGTTCCGTGCAGTCGTATCTCTCGTCCACCGGTGGTGTGACGGATGAGATTCGCGCGGTCGGCTATGGCAAGACGCGCCTCGTGGTTCCGAACGCCTCTGGCGATCAGCCGGGCGCGGACCAGAACCGTCGCGTGGTGTTCGTCGTCGAGAGCGCGCAGGCCGCTGCGAGCGGCGTCGCGATGACGTCGCAGCAGTAACAGCTCTCGCAGTATCGCAGCAAGCACGCGGCGCGCCTTCGGGCGCGCCGCGTTGCTTTTGTGGCTGATTGTTTTTTTCTACTTCGCGCTTTCGATGTCGCGCTGATGGTCGGTCGCGCGCCGGTTGTTGTTCCCGTCAGGCTCCGCGGTGCCGCGCTTGTCGCGCCAGTGGAGCAGCAGGTCGGGCGCGATCACGACCGCGAGAAGCGTGACCGGCACGTTCTGAATGAACTGGAGCAGCAGAGCGACGCCCACCGCCGATGCCTTGTCGAGGCCGAGTGCCTGTGCGGTGACGCCGTAGACCACCTGGAACACGCCGACGTTTCCCGGGGTCGCACGCACGAGGAAGCCGACGTTGGCCGTGATGAGCGTCGTCACGCTTCCGACGATGCTGATCGGAAAGTGCGCCGCAACCGCCACGAGATGATACGTCGCGATCTGCGCAGCCCAGTTCACGAGCGACAGCAGCATTGCGAGCGCGATTCGCTGGATCGTGAGGATATGCCGAATGCTCCCCATGAAGCGGTCGAGATATGAGCGCACGCGCCCCACGATCGTGGTCGGATACACCGTGGCCACAGCGATCTCGGGCGCGCGCCGAAGCAGCACGCCGAGGAGCACGATGATGCCGAGCAGCGCGCCAACCGCGGCGAAGCGCCAGCGCTCGACTTCGTGCGGCATCGGAAGCAGGTACGCGGCGCTCGCCATCAGTACGATGTAGCCGATCAGGTCGAACAGCCGCTCCAGCGCGAGCGCGGCGAGCACCGCGGCGCTCGGCGCGCCGGACGCGCGCGTGACGAACAGGACGCGCGCTGCCTCGCCGCTGTTCGCGATGAGGATGTTGTTGAGTCCCGCGCCGGCCACGGTCGCCTTGGTGGCGAGCGAGAGCGACGGCACGCCCACCGCGCGCAGGAAGATCCACCACGTCAGCGCCTTGGCGCCGAGCGTGACGAAGTTCGCGAGCGTTGCGATGAGGAGAATGGGCCAGGACGCCGTGCGTATCGCGGTCCACGCCGTCGCCCAGTCGATGGTGCGTCCGTAGAGAATCACCGCCGCGAGAATCGCGACCGACACGGCCACTCGAAGCGAGTGCTTCACCGCGGGCTTCACGCGCCCGCTCCGAGATGCCGCGCGAGCTGCGTGGCCGCCCGGCGCCCGCTGCGGATGGCGCCGTGCACGGTGCCGCTGTCCGCTTCGTCCACCGTTGCCTCGCCGGCGACGTACAGCGTGCCGCGTATCGGCCTGGCGAGCATCTCGCCGGCCTTCGAGCCGCCCACCAGGGGATAGCTGTACGCGCCGCGCGAGAACGGATCCTCTTCCCAGTTGTGCGTCCAGAAGTCGACGAGCAGCGATGCGAGCTTGCGCCGCGGCACGCCGAAATGGCGAGCCGCCGAGGCGATCGCGCGGTCGCGGCGCTCCTCGGGACTCAGGAGGGCGAGCGCGGCGCCGCGCCGGCCACCCGCCCACGCCACGAGCATCGGCGCGCGCAGTGGCGCGAGCGTCCACCACACGGGCACATCGGGATCCGATCCCTGGAGGAAGCTCATCTTCGCCAGCTTCCCCTTGCGCCAGAACTCCTCGCGGAAGAGGAGCACCATACGCGTGACCGGTCCGGTTGTGACGAGCGAGAGCGCCTCTTCGTGCTTCGCGATGGCCGGATGGATGCTCACCGCGCCCGCATCACCGGGACGCGCCTGGAGCACGCCGATCGGAAGCGTGAGAATCGCGGCCCTGGCCGCAAAGCTTCCTTTCGACGTGTCGACATGCACGGCGTCGGGCTCCCATTCGATGGCGCGCACCACCGTTCGCAGCCGAACCGCATCGTGCGGTTTTCGCGAGAGCCACCCGGGCACGTGATCGTAGCCGTCGAGCAGGCGTCCGATGCGCTGCTCGTTCACATCGCCATGCGGGCTCCCGCCCTTGGCGAGCGCGCGCTCGCTGATGCGAAGCGGATCGGCGGCGTGAAAGTTTTCGACGTACTCGCGCGCGAGCATGCGATCGCGCGCGAATTTGCGTCCGCCCGGCTTGGTAGCGAGGAACTCGTAGAAGGAGCGATCGGGCTCGCGGCTCGCATTCATCCGCCCCATGATGTGCTCGAGGCGTCTCCAGAAATCCCTGGATGGAATTCGGTTGCGGCCGCGGTGCTCCCACCGGTCGTCCGGAACGTCGACCGCGAGCAGCCCGGCCTCGCGCACGATCGCCATCACTTCCGGCGCGCTCCCGTGCACGAACTCGGCGCCCAGCTCGATGGGAGCAGGCGCGCGCGGATCGCGATGCGTGAAAATTCGGCCACCGATGCGATCGCGCGCCTCGAGCACCTCCACGCGTACGCCGCGCTCGCGCAGCGAACGCGCAGCGGCGAGTCCGGACGCGCCCGCGCCGACGATGATTACGTCAGTTTTCTGTGTCGTGCTCAACTGTCCTCCGGGTGCCACCGTCGGGGCAGAATCTGTGCCTCGTGTCGATCGTTCCGCATTCGCAGGCGAAGTGGGCACGCGCTCTGCCACGCAGATGACCACTCTCTCGAGCGAGCTCGATGCCGAACAAAATGGTGAGCGACTACGTTCTCGAGCGCCTGCGAGCGTGGGGCGTGCGACGCATCTTCGGATATCCGGGCGACGGAATCAACGGTGTGATCGGAGCGCTCCGTCGCGCCGGTGATGCGTTCGACTTCGTGCAGGTGGCGAATGAGGAGCTCGCTGGCTTGATGGCGTGTGCGCACGCCAAGTATACCGGCGAAATCGGCGTCTGTCTGTCGACGAGTGGGCCGGGCGCGATTCACATGCTCAACGGGCTGTACGATGCGAAGCTCGATCACATGCCGGTGCTCGCGATCGTCGGGCAGCAGGGAACCAGTGGGCTCGGGGGCGCGACGCAGCAGGAGATCGATCTCCACAGCATGCTCAAGGACGTCGCCTCGGCGTACGTGGAGACGGTCGTGTCGCCCGATCAGGTGCGCCACGTGATCGATCGCGCCGTACGCATTGCGATGGGCGAGCGGACCGTGACCGCGATGATCCTTCCGCACGATGTGCAGACGGAGGAGGCAGTGCCCGAGCCGCCGCGCGAGCATGGCCAGCAGCATTCGGAGGTCGGCTACACGGCACCGCGCGTGATACCGCAGCAATCGGAGCTCGAGCGAGCGGCGGAGATCCTCAATGCGGGGCAGCGCGTGGCGATGCTCGTGGGCGCCGGCGCGATGCAGGCGACCGACGAGGTGATCGCGGTGGCGGAGCTCCTGGGCGCGGGCGTGGCGAAGGCGCTGCTCGGAAAAGCAGCAGTGCCCGACGATCTTCCCTTCGTCACCGGGTCCGTCGGATGGCTCGGTACGCAGGCGAGCTTCGACATGATGAACGAATGCGACACGCTGTTCATGATTGGCTCGTCGTTCCCGTACGGCGAATTTCTCCCGAAGCCGGGACAGGCGCGCGGAGTACAGATCGATCTCATGCCACGCAACATCAACCTGCGCTACCCGTTCGAGGTGGGGCTCGTGGGCGATGCGGCCGAGACGTTGCGGGCACTCGTGCCGTTGCTGAGAAAAAAGCAGAACGGAGCGTGGCAGCAGAAGATCGAGAGGAGCGTGCGCGACTGGTACGCGGAGGTGGATCGTCGTGCGCACGTGGAGGCGCCGCCGATCAATCCGCAGCTGGTGGTGTGGGAGCTGTCGAGGAGATTGCCTGACAATGCGATGATCGCGGGCGACTCCGGCAGCTCGGCCGTGTGGATCGGCCGGGATCTGAAGCTGCGGCGCGGCATGAAGTCTTCGCTCTCGGGGTCGCTCGCGACCATGGGCTCCGCGGTGCCGTACGCGCTGGCGGCGAAGATGGCCTTCCCGGATCGCGTGGCGATCGCGATCGCGGGCGATGGCGCGATGCAGATGAGTGGGATCAGCGCACTGATCGATGTCTCGAAGTACTGGAAGCAGTGGAGCGATCCGCGGCTCATCGTGCTCGTGCTCAACAATCGCGATCTGAACTACGTGACGTGGGAGCAGCGGGCGATGGAGGGGGAGCCGAAGTACGAGAAATCGCAGAATCTCCCGGACATCTCGTACGCGGACTACGCGAAGCTCATGGCGCTCGACGGCGTGCGCATCGATGATCCGTCGCAGGTGGGCGAGGCCTGGGATCGCGCGCTCGAGGCGAACCGCCCGTTCGTGATCGATGCGGTGGTGAACGCGGACGTGCCTACGCTGCCGCCGGCGTTGACGAAGAAGCTGAAGGACCACATCGACAAGGCGCTGGCGGAGGGCGATCCGGATGCGGAGGGCGTGCGGGAGCAGATCGCGGCGACGAGGCTGAAGGTCGCCGCGGAGTAGTACGCGCGATTACCGTTGGAAGGCGGCGAGTCCCGCGTGCGCAACCTGCTCGTCCTGCGCCGCCGTGACGCCGCTCACGCCGATCGCGCCGATCACATGCTCATCGACGACGATCGGGAGGCCGCCCTGCATCGGAAGCGCGTCGCCGACTGCGAGCAGCGCGAGTCGACCGGCCGCGACGGATTCTTCGAGAAGCCTGGACGGTCGCTTGAAGCGCGCAGCGGTGCGCGCCTTCCCGATGGCGATCATGTCACTCGCCGGCTGCGTATTCTCGAGCCGGTGAAAGACGATGAGCCCGCCCGCTGCGTCGACGATGGCGATGCTGACGTTCCAGCCATTCTTGAGCCCCTCGGCTTCTGCTGCGGCGACCATGGCCTTGGCGCCGTCGAGCGTGAGCGCCGGAATCGTTTTGGTATGCGTCATGGCGGAGGGAGGGGAGAGGTGAGTGAAGGGCGGCGCAGCGGCCGCGCGTGGGCTGCACCGCAAATATATGATCGCGATGTGACGGGCAGGGAACCGCGCGCGATGGTGGCGTTTTAGCTTTCAGGCTCTGCACCAACTCTCTTGCTACGGACTCACTACATGCGCACGATCGCCGTCATCGTTGGCAGCCTGAGTCGCGACTCGATCAATCGACGACTCGCGAACGCCCTCGCGCGACACGGCGCCGATCGATTCGCCTTCGTGAACGTGCGCATCGATGATCTTCCGCTGTTCAACGTCGACCTCTCGAAGGAGCCGCCGGCGTCAGTGGTGCGCATGAAGAGTGAGATTGCCGCTGCCGACGGTGTGCTCTTCGTGACGCCCGAGCACAACCGCTCGATTCCGGCGGTGCTGAAGAACGCCATCGACTGGGGCTCGCGCCCGGCGGGACAGAGCTGCTGGATCGGAAAGCCGGCCGGTATTCTGGGCGCGTCGACGGGTCAGACGGGAACGGCGGCGGCGCAGCAGCATCTGCGGAACATTCTATCGCCGCAGCAGATGGTCGTCATGGGCCAGCCGGAGCTGTACCTGCACTGGAAGGAGGGGATGATCGACAGCGAGGCGCAGGTTGTGGATGAGGCGGTGAAGAAGAGGGTGGAGGCGTTTCTGGAGCGGTTTGGGATGTGGGTGGAGCGTGTCGGGGTGAAGAGCGCGTAGAGTGAGGGCGTGGCGGGGAGTGTCGCACCTTGAGAAGCGGGCGTGCGCGACTGAGATTTGAGGGTCGCGATGAGTGCGACGGAGGGACCCGATAGCTCAGCTGGTTAGAGCAACGGACTTTTAATCCGTAGGTCCTGGGTTCGATTCCCAGTCGGGTCATGTTACGCAGCAATGAGTTAGCGCGCGCCGTGAATTCTCGCCGGCGTCGCAGTGGGACAAACTGTGGGACTCGGTCTCATGTGCATGACGATCATCCGGCCCTCTGGCGACCAAGTGCTTCGCCAACGAGCTGCCCCACTTCGCGCTTCGCACCGTCATTTCGTACCGCCGCGTCATCGCGAGATTCGCGTGGCGGAGCGCTGCCTGCACCTGTGCCGCGGGCGCACCCGCATCCGATGCGAGCTGCGCGAAGAGT
>JAQBQC010000434.1 GCA_028287205.1 Gemmatimonadota bacterium | reverse complement strand
CGATCTGCTGGGCCCCATCGAGAATCGCCTCGAGCAACGGCTTCCCCAGCTGCGCATTTCGATGGATGTTCTCGATCGCGACCGTCGCGTCGTCCACGAGGATCCCGACCGCGAGCGCGAGCCCGCCGAGCGTCATGACGTTGATCGTCTGGCCGAGCGCACCGAGCGCGATGATCGAGCAGAGAATCGCGAGCGGAATGGACAGCGCCACGATCAGTGTCGTGCGCCAGCTGCCGAGAAAAAGGAGGATCATGAGTGCGGTGAGCACCGCGGCGATCACCGCCTCGCGCACGACGCCATTGAGCGACGCGCGCACGAACAGCGACTGATCCGAGAGCAGATTCACGTGCAGCTCCGGCGGCAGCGTGCCGAGAATTTGCGGCAGCCGCTCGCGCACGCGCTTCACGACGTCGAGCGTGGACGCGCCGCCGCCCTTGAGCACCGTGATCAGCGCGCCGCGCTGCCCGTTCTCGCGGACGATGTTCGTCTGCACCGCAAATCCATCGTGCACCTGCGCGACGTCGTGCACGTAGACCGGCGCGCCATTCACTTCCTTGATCGGGATGTCGTTCAACGCCTCGATCGCATTAGGGCTCGAGTTCAGATGTACGGTGTACTCCTGCGCCCCAAGCTTGGCGGTGCCGCCAGGCAATACGAGATTCTGTGCGTTGATCGCGGCGCTCACGTCCGCGGGCGACAGCCCCTTCGCGAACAGCGCCCGCGGATCGATGTCCACCATGATCTGGCGCACTTTCCCGCCGAACGGCAGCGGAACCTGCGCACCCTGCACCGTGGCCATCTGCGTGCGAATGAAGTTGAGCCCCAGATCGTACATCTGCTGCTCGGACATCGAGTGACTCGAGAGGCTCGCCTGCAGAATCGGCACGTTCGAGGCATTGAACCGAATGATCAGCGGCGGTGTCGAGCCCGGCGGCATCACGCGCACCACGGCCTGCGAGATCGCGGTGATCTGCGAGACGGCCGCGTCGATCGACGCGCCGGGCTGGAAGAACACCTTGATCACCGCGACACCGTTCACCGTCTGCGACTCGATGTGCTCGATGTCGCTGACCGTCGTCGTCATCGCGCGCTCGTCCACCGTGACGATGCGCCGCTCCATGTCCTCCGGCGCCAATCCCGCGTACGACCAGATGAGCGTCACCACCGGGATCTTGATCTCGGGGAAGATGTCCGTCGGCATGCTGATCACGGACAGCACACCGAACACCAGCACGAGCAGCGCGCCGACGATGAACGTGTACGGACGCTCGAGTCCCAGCTTTACGATCCACATTTACAGCGTTCTCCCGGCCAATGCCTCGAGCGCCGCGCGCGCGACTGCGTAGTCGAAGCGCGTCGTGACGGCGTCCTGTTCCGCGTTCACCAGCGCCAGCTCCGATGTCAGGCGCTCGAGCTGCGTGGTCGCCCCTTGGCGATATCGCGCGTCCTGCACGCGAAGGTCCTCGCGCGCGAGCCTGACCGCTTGCTCCGACAACAGCATGCGGCGGCGCTCGACCGCGAGATTCGTCAGCAGGCGAATCGCATTCGCGCGCACTGCGCGATGCGTGTCCGAATTGGAGATGCGCGCCGTCTCTTCATCCGCACGCGCGCGCGTCACTTCATCCTCGCGCACGAACCCATCGAACAACGGGTAGCTCAGCCCAATACGAGCCACCCACGAGCCGCCATCGTGGATCACCTGCGGCGTCTGATGCAGATACGAATATCCGCCCGCCGCGCTGATGAACGGCTGGTAGCGCGAGCGCGCCGACGACACGCCAGCACTCGTCGCAGTAGCCGTCGCCTCCGCCGCCTTCACATCCGGTGACGTTCGCTCGATCTCCGCGAGAACCGACTCTTCCGGCACGGACAACGGCCGCACGATCGTCGAATCATCCTCGCTCGCGCCCACGCGCCCGCCCAATCCGGTGAGCCGGCCGAGCGCGACGGATGCGGCGACATTCGCCGATCTCGCCTCGAGCAACGCCTGCTCGGAGCTCGTCACCTCGAGCGCCGCCCGCAGATCATCGGAGCGCGTGGTCGTCCCCGCCGCCAGCCTCGATGCCGCATCACGCTCCGCGCTCTTCGCCCTGATCAGCCGCGCCTCGGCTACCCGCGCCAGCGCATCCGCCCGAAGCACGCCGAGAAACGTCGTGTCGACCGTGAAGCGCAGATCGTAGTTCGTCGCCACGAGATTCGCTTCCGCCGCCGCGCGCTCCGCGTGCGCCTGCTTTCGCTCGGCTCCGAGCCTGCCGCCCGTATAGACGTTCATCGACGCGATGAGGCCCGCGCTATATGCGTTGCCCGCGTACGTCGGCGCGATCGGCGCGGCTCCAATGGCATCGCCGGCACGCGCGGCACCGGACTCGATCGAAAGCGCCGGAAGATAGGAGCCGACGGTAACGCGCTCTCCCGAGCGTGCGGATCGAACGGCGCCGGCTCCGCGCGCGACATCGGGACTTGCATGGCGGGCTCGCTCGATCGCCTCATCGAGCGTGAGCACCGTGTCCATTTGCAACGCCACGGAGTCTGCGCGGTCGAGACTGTCGGAAGCACCCGCACGCGCAACGAGTCCTTGCGCGTGCGCAGAAGAGATCGTGAGGGCGAGAGTCGCGGCCGTCGCCGCGAGTGCGGCAATGCGGGTTCGCGTGGGGCCAACGAATTGCGTCCGGGCTTCTTCGGCTACCGCCGAGCTTCTATGGGAACGTTGTGGAAAAATCACGGATCCGGCGGTATGATGCGAGCGGGCGCAATAGTACGGTGGCACTCGGGTGCAATTTAGGGTATGCAACCTCTTATTCAAGTATTAGTATAACTATACAAGTACTTGATGTCGTCAACCCCAAAGCGCATGCTTAATCCATGTCCAGTCGAATGAACGGCACAACCGGCCCCTCCGTTGAAGAGCGGGCGCTGGTCTTCAAGGCCATTGGAGACCCCACGCGGGTTCGTATCATCGAGCTGCTGCGTGCTCAATCCGAGGAGATCACCGGAACCGAGATCGCAGGGCATGTGGGAGTGAGCCTCGCCCTTCTCTGTCACCACTCGAGCGTTCTCGTCGAGGCCGGACTCGTCACTAAGCGGAAGGAGGGGCAGACCTCCTATTGGACGTTGAATCGCGAGGCGCTGGCCTCGGCGCTCGGATCACTCGCGGAGCCTGCGTCGATCGGCGGCTAAAGCTGTGTCGCGCCATTAGCCGATTCATACGTTTGCGCGGAGCACGTCTATTGCAATGCCTCGGCGCACAACATCCCCTCCGAGGTATCAATGCACCGTCACAAAGTCTTTTCAATGGCCGCGATCGCGACCGTCGTCGCGACCGCCGCAGGCAATCCTTTTCATAAGTCGTCCACCTAGATCAAGCCGCATGACATCCCCGACGGTGAGCGCTGGAACGCGACGCTGGCGACGCCCTCGGGGCTTTCGGGCGCGGTGCAGGTGCGCGGTACCGGCTACCTCGCGCGTGATCCGAACGGCTCGAAGGCCGTCATTCACGTCTCGAACGCAACGCCTGGCGGCGTACACCCGTGGTCCGTTCGCGTCGGACACTGCGGCACCGAGAACCCCGTGTTCGGTGATCCGGCGGCCTATCCGAATCTGAAGGTCGACAAGGATGGAACGGCGCAGAACAGCGCGACACTTTCCGTTCCCTTCCCGACGAGCGGTGAGTACTCGCTCGAAGTGCGTGCATCGCCTACGAACGTGGGCACCGTCATCGCGTGCGGAAATCTCGCGCCGCCAACGCAGTGATGTATCTCTGCGACCGCCGCACTCTTGCGCGTTTTGACGAGCCGTCACACATTGCGCGCATGACCACGCACGCCACGAGCTACCTCGCATACTTTACCAGCTTCTGGGGAAATTCCCCCGGGAGCCGGTAGCTCGTACCCAGCGGTCGTCAGCGACCAGGCGGTGCGTCACCTCGGCTCCCGGAGAAATCCGGGAGCCTTCTTGTTTTGAGGCCCCAGCTCATGATTATCGTCACCAAGTCCAACGTCACCGAGTCCGAGCTCGACCACATTCGACAGCGCGTCGAGTCGCTCGGACTCAAGACCCACATCACGCGCGGCTCGCATCGCGTGGTGATCGCCTGCGTGGGCGAAGACAACGCGATGGCGGAGGTTCCGCTGCTCGCACTTGCCGGCGTGGAGAGCGTCACGCCGATTCTTCGTCCGTACAAGCTCGCGTCGCGCGAGTTCGGACATCCCGATGAGCCCACCATCGTGCGCATCGCACCGGGTGTCGCGTTTGGCGGCCGCGAGATTCAGGTGATCGCGGGTCCCTGCTCCGTCGAGGGAAGCGAGATGCTCCTCGACACCGCGATCGCGGTGAAGGACGCAGGTGCGACGTTGCTGCGCGGCGGCGCCTACAAGCCGCGCACGTCGCCGTACGCGTTCCAGGGCATGGGCGAGGCCGCGCTCGAGCTGCTCGCCGCCACGCGCGCAGAGACCGGTCTTCCCATCGTCACCGAGGTGATGGACACGCGTCAGGTCGACACGGTGTGTCGCTACGCCGACATGCTGCAGATCGGCGCGCGCAACATGCAGAACTTCGCGCTCCTCGCCGAGGTCGGCCGCACGAAGAAGCC
>JAQBQC010000431.1 GCA_028287205.1 Gemmatimonadota bacterium | reverse complement strand
GACCTCAAGCCGGAGCACATCTTTCTCGACGTCGTGATGCCCGGATGCACGGGCATCGAGGTGCTGAGCCGCATCACGCACCGTCCCAGCGTCGTGTTCACCACGGCGTACGACCGCTATGCCGTCGCCGCGTTCGAGGCGCGCGCGCTCGACGGGCCGGCGAGTGAACGGCCGCGTGCAGCTCGAAGTGTGCGACGATGGCGCGGGTGCGCGGGCCGCGTGCATCGAGGCGTCGAGCGGTACAGGGCTTCGCACGCTTCGGCAGCGCCTGAGTCTCGACGACGCCTTCCGAGGTGTGGTTGATGTGGAGACCGCGCCCGACCGCGGCTTCCGGGTGCGAGTGACCCTCGACGCGCGACCACGAGCCTCTCGCCCGGAATAGCCGGTCGCGCCTCTGGCCTTCGGGGCTCCCGCGCGTAGCTTCGATCGAGGTCAGTCGCCGCGGCGAATCCGTCCGGATGTCGCGCCTTGCGGCAGAGTACTATGGAATGCGGAGGGCACGTCGAGACCGACATCCACGCACTCATCGAGCGAGCCGACCGATCGGATCCAGCGGCCGCGCACGCGTTGTTCGGAATGTTGTACGCCGAGCTGCATCGCGTCGCAGAAGGCAGTCTGCGCCGCGCGGGATCGTCGCTGACGCTCGGACCGACGACGCTCATCCACGAGGCCTACCTCAACATGGTCGGGCGCGCGGACGTCGAGTACCCCGATCAGGCCCGCTTTCTTGGCTACGCATCGCGCGCCATGCGAGGGCTCGTGATCGACTACACGCGTCGCCGGCGCGCGAAGAAGCGCGGCCGCGAGCTGGAGATCACGCTCGATGCCGACATGCTGCCATCCGGCGATGCGGCTCGGGAGGCAGTCGAGCTCGAGAAGCTCGGTGATGCACTCGATGAGCTGGCGCTGATCGAGCCGGGGCTCGCCGAGCTCGTGGACATGCATTTCTTCTGCGGATTTACCTTCGACGAGATCTCCACCCTTCGCGGCGTGTCCCCACGCACGGTGCAGCGCGATTGGCGCAAGGCGCGCCTGCTGCTGCACAGAAGCCTGCTCGACGACGAGAGCCTGAGCGCGAGCTGACCTGTTGGGCCGCGCCACAGGTGGCCAACGGAATTGATTCGCCGCATGTCCGGTTTCATTTTCGCTTTTCGATAATCCAGGTAGCGGGCAATCTCGAGGCGCCCGGTCGTTGGAATTCCAACCGCACTGCTGCCTGAGGGTCTATGCGCCGGATGACATGGAAGACGTGTGCAGCGACGGCCATTCTGGTCGCGCCGCTGATGAACTGCGCGGATGAAACGGCCACGGCGCCAGCGCCAGCCGCGTCGCGACAGTCGACTCCCGCGCCTGCGACGACGGTAACGCCGGCGCTGGTGCGCCAGCTCGCTGCGGGACGCGGCGTCGTTCCCCTCCCGCGAACCCCATACGTTCGTCCCGCGCTCGCGCGTCTGGGACAGGCGCTCGCCTTCGACAAGATCCTGAGCGGGAATCGCGACATCTCGTGCACGACGTGCCATCTCCCCGAGTTCGCAACGGGCGACGGCCGGAGTCTCTCCGTCGGACAGGGTGCGACGGGGCTCGGCCCTGCGCGGCAGCTGCCCTCCGGCATTTTCATTCCGCGCAATGCACCTCCGCTCTTCAACATCGGCGCGATGCGGCATCTCTTCTGGGATGGGCGTGTCGAGATCAGCTCGCACGGGCATCTGAACACCCCCGCAGGCGGGCAGCTCTCGCGCCAGATGCGCCGCGTGCTCGAGTTCGGCCCGGCATCGGCGATCGGCCTCTTCCCCGTGGCGAATCGCGACGAGATGCGCGCGAACACAGGCAACGAGCTCGCGGCAATTCCCGACGCGGACAATCCCGCGATCTGGGCCGCGCTGATGCGCCGCCTCGGCAGGATCCCGGAGTATCGGCGGATGTTCGAGGACGCCTATCCGGGGCAGCGCTTCGAGCGCATGACGTTCGCGCACGCATCGAATGCGATCGGTGGGTTTCTCGTCGACAAGCTCACCTTCGCCGACACGCCGTGGGATCGCTTTCTTGCCGGACGTGACAACGCGCTCACGCCGAAGCAGCTCGTGGGTGCGCAAACCTTTCTCACGCTCAAGTGCTCGCTCTGCCACAACGGGTCGACCTTCAGCGACGAGAAATTCCACGACGTTGCTGTGGCGCAGGTCGGACCCGGCAAGGGAAATGGCCCGAGCCTGCGCGACGACTTCGGTCGCATGAACATCACCAACATCGAGACCGACAAGTATCTCTTTCGCACGACCCCGCTCCGCAACGTCGAGATCACGGGCCCGTTCGGCCACGACGGGGCGATCAACACGCTCCAGGCATTCGTGGAGCATTACAGCGAGTCGGACCTGAAGCTGCTCGCGTTCGATCCGATGCAGCTCGAGCCCTCGCTGAGAAGCACGCTGCTCCCCAATTCCGCGGACATTCTCGCGCAGCGAGACACACTGCTCAAAGGTGTCGTGCTCACACCGGTGCTTGTGGAGCAGCTCATGGATTACATGAGTGCACTCACCGATGACAAGGCACGCAACCTCGCGCATCTCACGCCGCATCGTGTGCCGAGCGGTTTGCCGGTCGATCGTTGACTTCGAGGCGGGGCCCGGCGGTCGCATGACCGCCGGCATTGGCACGAGGGGCCGTTCGGTCGTACCGTGTACACACTCTCACGGAATGAGCGAGTGGCCCTTCTAGATCGCGACCGGTGGCGGGTGCTCTCGCCCTTGCTCGACCGCATGCTCGATCTCTCCGCGCCCGATCGCGAATCGTGGCTCGCGCAGCTGCGCACCGATTCGCCCGAGCTCGCGGCCGAGCTGTCGTCGCTGATGGACAGCGATGCGGCAGCCGATGCGCGATCATTTCTCGATTCGCCGCCAATCGTGACGCTCAGCGGTGTGGAGCTCGGCGCCTACACGCTCGAGCGCCCGCTCGGCAGCGGTGGCATGGGCTCCGTCTGGCTCGCGCGCCGCACCGACGGGCGGTTCGAGGGCTACGCGGCTGTGAAGCTGCTCAATCTCGCGCTCGTCACGCCGAAGGGGCAGGCGCGCTTCCGTCGCGAGGGATCCGTGCTCGCGCGCCTGGCGCATCCGGGGATTGCGCGCCTTCTCGATGCGGGCGTCAGCGCGGGCGGGCAGCCCTATCTGGTGCTCGAGTACATCGACGGCCAACGCATCGATGACTACGTGCGCGAGCACGAGCTCACGCGCGACCAGCGCATCCGACTTTTTCTTCAGGTGCTCGACGCGGTGGGCAGCGCGCACGCGAATCTGATCGTGCACCGGGATCTCAAGCCATCGAACATTCTGGTCACGACCGATGGAGTG
The DNA here is from genome assembly GCA_028287205.1 of Gemmatimonadota bacterium. Taxonomy (GTDB): domain Bacteria; phylum Gemmatimonadota; class Gemmatimonadetes; order Gemmatimonadales; family Gemmatimonadaceae; genus FEN-1250. The sequence goes on along the minus strand of JAQBQC010000431.1, from coordinate 18,512 downwards.
GTGAAGCTGCTCGATTTCGGCATCGCCAAGCTGCTCGACACCGACAGCGTCGATCGTGCCGCACTCACCGCCGAAGGCACTCGCGCGCTCACGCCGGATTTTGCGGCGCCCGAGCAGGTGTATGGAACCACGATCACCACGGCCACCGATGTGTACGCACTCGGCGTGCTGCTCTACCTGTTGCTCTCCGGCACTCATCCCCGCCCGTTCTCAGGGAGCGGCGCTGGTACGGCGTTCGAGGCCGAGCCCGCGAAGCTCGGTCCGGGCGATCTCGACACCATACTTGGCAAGGCACTCCGCAAGGACGCGCACGAGCGCTATCAGAGCGTGGCAGCGTTCGCAGACGATCTTCAGCGCTTCATGCGACACGAGCCGGTGAGCGCGCGGCGCGCGTCGCTCCCATATCGATTGGGCAAGCTCGTGCGGCGATATCGCGCCGCCGTCGCGGTGGCCGCACTCGTGGCTGCATCGCTCATCGGTGCAACCGCATTCTCTGTGATCCAGATGCGCGAGGCGCGCAGACAGCGGGATGCTGCGGTGGATTCGAAGCGACGTGCCAGCGCGCAGAGTGAGTTTCAGTCGCTGCTGATGTCGCAGGTGGGCGACAAGCCGATCTCGATGCGCGAGATTCTCGATCGCGGACGCGTGGTACTCGAACGGCAGTACGCAGGCGAGCCGCGCTTTCTTTCAGCCACGCTCGTCGAGCTCTCGAACAACTATGGCCAGCTGGGAGACTCGAAGATCCGCGCAACGCTGCTCGCACGCGCGGAGTCGATCTCGATCGCGAGCGGGCATCCCGAGCAGCTCGCCCAGATTCGCTGCTACATGGGAGACAACCAGCGCACGATGGGCGAATACGATGAGGCGCGGCGCACATTCCGCAGCGCGGACTCGTTGCTGCGTGCCGTGCCGGATCCGAACGCGGAGGCAATCTGCCTGGCGGCAGGTGCGGATCTCGACAACGAGGTCGGCGACGGCTCGAAGAGCGTGCCGGCAATGCGACGGGCGATTGCGATTCTCGACAGCCTCGGAGAGACGGGGAGCCTCGCATACAACGACTATCTCTCGTCGCTCGCCGCCTCCCTCGACCGCCAGGGTCATCATCGCGATGCCATCGTCGAGTATCGTCGCGTGCTTTTTCTCACGGACTCTGCCGGTGAAAGCGAGACGATGGACCGGGCTATCGTCGAGCACAATTATGCGGTCTCACTCAGCGGTCTGGGTGAGATCGCGGCAGCGGAGGCGTTGCTTCACGATGTGCTATTGCGCATCGCGCGGAGCGACCCGACGGCGCATCTGCCTTCGCAGCCGCTCATCCACTACGCACAGACTGCGTACGACAATCGCAATTCGGATTCTGCAGAGAAATACTTCACCATTCTGGCGGCACAGGCCACGCAGGAGCACAATGACTATTGGGCGGGACGTTCGCTGTTCGGTCTCGCCCAGGCGCAGATGCAGAAGGGAAACATCCGCGACGCAAAGCGTACCGTGGAGCGGTTTCGCACGATCAGCATGCTCCCGCAGCTGAAGAACACTGACGACCACATCGTCGACATCAGGATACTCGATGCGCGACTCGCAATGGCATCGGGGGATTTTGCACAGGCATATGCGGGAGCGACTGACGTACTGCGAGCGCGGGGGTACTTCGAGGGCAAGCGCAGGCCGGTGTTTCGCGCGGCACTTATCCTCGCGTCCAAGGCGGCGCTCGGCTCGCAACTGCCGGATTCTGCACTTCGCTTCGCCCGCGATGCGCGCACGATCGCGATGCTCGATTCGCTGGCGGATACCCGCAGCGCGCTGGTCGGTGAGGCGCGACTCGCCGAGGGGCGCGCACTGCTCGCGCGAGGAGACACCGCAGCCGCGCGAGCCACGCTCGAGCGCGCGAGCATCGCCTTGCGCGCCGGAGCGGGCGCCGCGCGTCCGCTCGCGCGCGAGACCGATTCCCTGCTGTCCGCGCTACGCCGCTAGGCGATACGAATCACGCTTTCGCGATGTGCCTGGCGACCACGCGGATGTCCGCGAAGAACTCGTTGCGCGCCCGCTCGCGCTCCCCGTCTGGCGCGCGAAGCACCGACGAGGGATGCACGGTCGCGATCACAGTCTCGGCCAACTCGGACTTCACCGGTTTGCCGCGCTGCTGCGTGACGCGGAACTGCTTGCCGAGCAGCGCCTGCGCGGCGGTGGCGCCGAGGACGACGATGACGCGCGGCTTCGTCAGCCTGATCTCTTCCTCGAGCCACGGATGGCACGCGCGAATTTCGGTGTCGTTCGGTTTCTTGTGAATGCGGCGCGCGCTCTTCGCGCCGCGCTCGTACTTGAAGTGCTTCACCGCGTTTGTCACGTACACCGTCTTGCGATCGATCCCCGCCTCTTCGAGCGCGGCGTCGAGCAGCTTGCCCGCGGGCCCGACGAATGGATGGCCGGCCTGCTCCTCCTGATCGCCCGGCTGCTCGCCCACGAACATCACGGTCGCGCTGCGCGGTCCTTCGCCGAACACGACGCGCCCGCACGTCCAGAGATCGCACCCTCGGCATCGCGTGGCGGCCTCGCGCAGCTTGGGCAGTGTGGGGCGCGGCGGGATGAAGTCGGCGGCCGATCCTGTTCCAGTGCCGCCGCCGCACGGCGATGCCGATTCGACGGCCGCGCGCACCATCACACGAGTCGCGGGTCGCGCTTGCGGCTCGTGCCACATACGCGGTTACGAATGCGAGCGTTCACCACGCCGTCACTCCTGTGGGAAGGTAGGCCCCGTTGAAAGGGTGGCAGGCGCAATCACGGTGCCAGAGGTGGCAGACTGGGCGGTTGGCCTTCGGATTCCGCGTGGCGATTTCTGAGCCGGCGATTCATGTTCGAGAGGTCAGCCTGTGCCCCGATTCCAGGAGTAAGAGATGAGCACCTACGCCACTTCGCCTTCAGATGTCTCGTCTACGCTCGACATGCTGTATTCCGACTTCGAGGCCGAGCATGCGGCTACGCGACGGTTGCTCGAGCGGTTTCCGGACGCGAAGCACGACTGGCGACCGCACGAGCACTCGCGGACAATCGCCGAGCTGGCGACTCATGTAGCGGACATCCCGAATCGCGGCGTCGCGATTCTCACGACGAGCGAGATGGACGTCGGCGCCCGCAAGCCGCTCACTCCTGTCACGACTGCGGCGGGATTGCTCGCAGCGCATGATGCCAGTGTCGCGGCCCAGAAGGCCGCACTGGCGAACGCCGATCTTGCCACGCTCTCGGGCGAGTGGAAGGTCCGGCGCGGAGATCAGGTGGTCATGCATGGTCCGAAATTTCGGTTGCTTCGCACCATGATGATGAGTCATCTCGTCCACCATCGCGCCCAGTTGGGAGTGTATTACCGACTGCTCGGCGTTCCCGTGCCCGGTATGTACGGTCCCTCGGCCGACGATCTAGCAGGGCGCGGACGCACCTAGGAGTCCACGAAGGGTCGATACCTTGACATTCGACAACACGAATGCTCATGTTGTCGGATGTCTAGGCATTCACCCTCGCCCGCTGGCCTCATGTCCGATCGTGCCGACCTTCTGCAGGGAACACTCGACCTCCTGATCCTCAAGGCGATCCTCCCTGCCCCGCTGCACGGCTGGGGGATCTCGAAACGGATACGCGAGCTCTCCTACGATGTGTTGCAGGTGAATCAGGGCTCGCTCTATCCCGCGCTCTATCGGCTCGAGGATCGCGGACTCGTCCGGAGCAGCTGGGGAATCTCGCCCGAGGGACGGCGCGCGAAGTTCTACACGCTTAACGCTGCCGGAAAGAAGAAGTTCGCCGAGGAGAAGGCGAACTGGCGGCTGTTCACGAATGCGGTCGAGCAGATTCTCCATGCCACGTAACGGAGTGCCGGGCATGAACCGCGCCGGCATCATTTCGCGATGGCAGCGCCGCACGACGGCGCTCTTTCGCAGGGCGGCGCTCGAGCGCGACATGGCGGAGGAGATGCGCCTCCACATCGCGATGGAGGCGGAGGAGCTCGCGCGCACGCGCGGACTCTCCAATGACGAATCGCTTCGGCAGGCGCGAATCGCGTTCGGCGGCGCCGAGCGATTCAGGGAGGAAGGGCGCGACGCGCGCGGCACGCGCTGGCTCGACGATCTCGCCGGCGATGCGCGCTACGCCGTGCGCACGCTGCTTCGCGCGCCCGGCTTCGCCATCGCCGCCGCACTCACGCTCGGACTCGGCATCGGAGCGACCACGGCGCTGTTCAGCGTGGTACATGCTGCGCTGCTCGAGCCCCTCCCCTTCGGCGATCCCGCGCACACGGCCGTCGTGTGGAGCGGATCGTACGAGAATGCCGGGTCGTGGATGTCGTACGATGAATACGAGCTGTTGACCTACGAGCCGCACGTGTTCGACGCGGTCGGCGTCTACGACATCGAGACGAAGAGCGTAACCGGGGCAGGCGATCCCGAGCGCGTGCACGCCGCTCAGCTGTCGCAGAAGACGTTGCAGGTGCTGGGAGTCGCTCCAATGCTCGGTCGCGACTTCCTCCCCGAGGAAGATGTGCCCGGTGCGAACGACGTCGCGCTGATCGGCTACTCGTTCTGGCAGCGTCACTTCGGGGGCGATCCATCGGCGGTGGGCAAGCGCATCGAGGTCGCCGGCAAGCAGAAGGTCGTGATCGGCGTGATGCCCGCGAGCTTTCGTATGCCGCTCGACTACGACGAGCGAGGTGCGACGGAGCTCCTCACGCCCCTTGCGGCCACGGACAGCGAGTACGAGGCGATTCCGGGTCCTGCGGTTGCACCCGGCGGCGGGAGTCACGGACTCTACGCGGTCGCCCACCTCGCGCCCGGCGTCACCATCGCACAGGCGAACCGTGAGATGGACAGAGTCACCCGGCGGCTCACCGACGAGGGCGTCTACACGGGACCGACGCGATTCACGATGACGGTTGTGCCGCTGCGAGAGCAGATCAGCGGTTCACTCCGGCCTGCGCTCCTCATCCTGCTCGGCGCCGTCGCACTCGTGCTCGTGATCGCGTGCGCGAATGTGGCCGGCCTGCTTTTCGTACGCGGCGAGCGTCGGCGTCGCGAGACATCCCTGCGCGCGGTGCTCGGCGCAGCGCGGCCGCGTCTCGCGCGCCAGTTTCTCACGGAGGGGATCGTCATCGCGATGGTCGGCGGAGCGCTTGGAATGTTCGTCGCCTGGATGGGTGTCGAGGCCACGCGCGCGTGGGCGCCGCGATCGCTCGGACTCGTGTCCGGCGTGTCGCTCAACCTCGGCGTCCTTGCCTTCGCGCTCGTGACGACGATCGGCACCGTGCTCCTCTTCGCGCTTGCCCCAACGCTGGCCGCAACTCGGGTCAGTGCGACGGAGACGCTGAAGGATGGCGGTCGCGGTGCAACCACGGGCCGGGCGCGGCTGCGCGCACGCCAGCTCATGGTCATCGGCGAGATCGCTCTGTCGGTAGTACTCATCGTGGGCGGTGGGCTCATGATCCGCACCGTGCAGCGGATCATGTCGATCGATCCGGGATTTCGGAGCGAGGGCGTGCTGACGATGGAGCTCTCCGTGCCGGCATCGCGCTACGCGGACGATGCCCGTATCGCAGGCTTCTTCGACGAGCTTCGCCATCGCGTCGAAGGACTTCCGGGCGTGCAGCGTGCGGGGGCGGCGCGGCTGCTTCCACTCGCCGCGCGGATCGGCAATTGGGGATTGCGCATCCCTGGCTACACGCCTCCGCCCGGAGAGAACGCTCCCGGCGACTGGCAGATCGTGACACCCGGCTACTTCGAAGCAATGGGGCTTCACCTCGTTGCGGGGCGACTGTTCGAGGACCGCGATCGAAGCGGCGGCGCCGTGGTATTCGTGATCAGCCAGCGAATGGCGGACAAATATTTTGCCGGCCGCGATCCGATCGGGGCGAACATGCAGCTGACCAACGACAGCGCGCAGATCGGAACCGTCATCGGTGTGGTGCGCGACGTCGAGCACAACGGCCTCACGTCCGCCACGGACCCGACATTCTACGCGGTGCATTCACAGTTCCATCAGTCGGCGCAGTTTACACCCCGCACGATGAATCTCGTGGTGCGCACAGCCGGCGATCCGCTCGCGCTCGTGCGCCCTGTGAGCGAACAGGTGCACGCACTCGACCCGGAGATTCCCATCGCACACGTGCGAACGATGGACGACATCGTCCGCAGCTCCATCGCGAGACAACGATTCTCCATGCTCCTGCTCGGCGCCTTCGGTGGGTTGGCGCTGATACTCGCCGTCGTCGGCATTTACGGAGTGGTGGCGCAACTCGTCGCCGCGAGGCGGCAGGAGTTCGGCGTGCGTGCCGCGCTGGGCGCGACTCCCACCGCACTGGTGCGCATGTCGCTGTTCGATGGAATTCAGCAGACCGCCGTTGGCCTGGCGATCGGCACCATCGCCGCGCTCCTGCTCACGCGCTTGATGCAGGGGATGCTCTATGGTGTGTCGCCCACCGATCCAGTGACCTTTGCGGTGGCGCTGCTCGTCACGGGTGCCGTCGCCATGGCGGCGAGCTATCTGCCGGCGCGGCGCGCGGGACGAGTGGATCCCGCCTCAGCACTCGGCGCCGGATAGCGGCCGGCGCTCGAGCGCTCGAAGCAGCGGAAGACAACCGGCCGCACTGACTGCCAAGTCAGGTGCGGCCGCTTTGCGTGTGTGAAGCGGGCGTCGGACACCCGGACTTGCACCCCCCCATTTCTTTACGTACGTATGACTCGCAGGGGACTCCTCACATCGTGGCACTTGCCGCGCGAGATGTTCATGCCCTCAAGTGATTCGCGACAGACGGCGCAGGCATCGCTTGCCCCGTTTCCACTCGTTGGGCGCGCCGCCGAGATGGGAGTGCTGCGCACTCTTCTCGACGACGTCGAGAAAGGGCGTGGGCGAACGGTCTTTCTCTCCGGTGAACCGGGTATCGGCAAAACCCGGCTGAGCGAGGAGCTCGCGCGTGAGGCGTCTCGCCGCGATTGGATCGTTGCCGTTGGGCGCGCGTATGCGGTGGAGTCTGGCGTCCCCTACGCGCCGTTCGCGGATGCACTGCTTCCCATCCTGCGCGCGCTGCCTCCCGCGACGCTGGCGACGCTGTCTCGTGGCGGGGCCGCAGAGCTGGCGCTGCTGTTCCCTTCTCTCACGATGGAGGCGCCGCTGGGCCGCCCCTCGGTGGTGATCGGCGACGCAGCAGAGCTCAAGACTCGGCTGTTCTGGACCTTTCTACAGTTTCTGATACGGTACGCCGAGAAGGCGCCGCTGTTGATCATCCTCGAGAATCTGCACTGGACCGATCCATCATCACTCGAGCTGCTGCACTTCACCGCGCGTCAGCTCGGCGGCGCGCGAATAGCCATTCTCTGCACGTACAGCTCGTCCGAGCGCGAGAGCAGCCAGATGCTGCGTGCCACGGAGCACTCGCTCGTCGGGGTTGGTCTCGCGACTTCGCAGCAGCTCATGGGTCTGCCGCCCAGCGCGACTACGGAGCTGCTGCGTCGCGTGTTCGGCGCAACGGAAGACACCGTTCGCGACTTTGCCGGCGTGTTGTACGGATCGACCCGCGGAAATCCTCTCTTCCTCGAGCAGACCATCAAGTCGCTCGTCGGGTCCGGGCGGCTTCAACAGCGCGACGGAAGCTGGCACGGATGGGAGCTGAATGATCTGCAGCTTCCGGAATACATCCGCGACCTTTTTCTCGCTCGCATCCAGCGGCTCTCTCCCGCGGCACACACCGTGGCCGAGCTGGCAGCGGTGGTCGGGGTGCGTGTCTCCCATGACATGCTTCGCGCCGTATGCGAGCTGCCGACTCACGAGCTGTTGAGCGCCATCTCGGAACTGCGGCGCGCGGACATGTTGCTGGAGTCCACCGAGGACCAGAACATCGTGTACGACTTCACGCATCCGTTGCTGCGTGAGACGGTTCATGGCGAGCTAGGACAGGCACGCGCTCGCATGCTGCACGCGCGTGTGGCCGAGTGCATGGAGGCATTCTACGGAAGCGCGGCGCTCGCGCACGCGAGCGAGCTCGCGTATCACTTCGTTCGCTCGGACGCGCGAGAGCTCGACCCGAAAGCGATCTCGTTTCTCCGGGCGGCAGGCGCGCACGCGGCCGCTCGTCATGCACATCGAGAAGCAGCCACTTATTTGCAGACGGCCTTCGAGCTCGCGCAGCGCGGCGAGATCGACAAGGAGCTGCGCGCGGATCTCATCGAGGAGCTGGCGCGCGCGAAGCAGAACAGCGGCGACTACCGCAACGCGCTGGTACTCTGGGAACAGGCACAGCGCGACGCGAGCGCAGCGAATGCGCTCCCTCGAATCGCCGCCATCGAGCGTCGCCTCGGGAATCTGCACTATCTGCAAGGGCGTTTCGTCGAAGCCCTCGCTCACTACGACATGGGCATCGCGGCCGCCGAGCGCTCGCATGACGATCTGGCGCTCGCCAGACTCCTCACCTCCAAGACCGCGAGTCTCGAGGCGCTCGGCGACACGAAGGCGCAGGGGAAGGCGTTGCACGATGCGCTGGCGATCGCCGAGCGCCAGCACGACGAGAAGCTGCTCGCGCGAGTGCACCGCGCGTCCGCGCTGTTCTATCTGTGGATCGGAATCCGCGACCGCGCTGCGTCGCATGCGACGCACGCATTGGAATTTGCGCGCGCGAGTGGAGAGCCCGCCGAGGCGTGGTCCGCGCACTGGACGCTTGCCGTGCTATCCGCCCTCACGGGCGACACGATTGCAACGAAGCACCATTTTATCGAGGCTCGGCGCATCGCTGACGAGCTTCACTCGCCGGTGCTGCACCTGAGAGTCGACGAGATCGAGATCGAGTACAAGAGCGCCACGGGCGATTGGCCCTCGGCCGTCGAACAGGCGGCGCGGAGCATTGCACTCGCCCGCGCGCTCGAGCAGCGAACGCTGTTGCCGCGGCTCCTGGTGTACACGGGCATTCTCAGTCTCGGTCGTGGGCGCATCGAGGAGGGAAAGCGACATCTCGACGAGGCCTGGACGTTGTCCGGCGCTGCGCATCCAGACAATCGCTCGGGTGACGTGCACACCCTCGTGCGCGTGTACGCCGGCATGGCGATTTATCATCTCACGATGGGGGAGTACGACGAGGTGATGCGATGCGGCCTGATAGGCTTGTCGGTTGCCGACCGATCCGGCTACGCACCATGGTCCGTCCACCGGCTGCTGCCAACGATGATCGAAGCGCTCTTCTGGAAACAGGATTTCGCGCTGGCCGACTTCTACTGCAAGCGGTTGCGACACGATTCCGAGCGTGTCGGGCAACGTGTCGGAGTGCTTCTCGCAGAGGCCGGCGAAGCGATGGCCGGGATGCTGCGCGGTACTACACAGCCGCTGCTCGACAAGGTGATTGCCGTCGCGGACAAGATCGAGGCGGTTCCTCTGGCGTTCGATGCTGCACGGCTCAGGCTGGAGATCGCGCGGCGCTACGTCGAGCTGGGCGATCGCGAGAGCGCGATTCGGCAGCTCAATCGCGCGTTCGAGGTGTTCTCACGCATCGGCGCAGCAGGTGAGCTCGAGCGAGCCAAGGCCCAGCTTCGGGAGCTCGACGCCCGGCCACGATCGCGCGCAGCGCAGCCCGGGAGCGCGCTCCTCTCGCCGCGAGAGAAGGAGATTCTGCTTCTGGTCTTGCAGCACAAGAGCAACAAGGAGATCGCAAAGCTGCTCGGCTGCGCTCCCCGAAACGTCGGCAAGCACCTGGAGAACGCGTGCCGAAAGCTGGACGCTCACAACCGCCACGAAGCCGCCGAACGCGCGCGAGAGCGAGAGTTGATCTAGGGCGACATCGCGCGGGCCGTGCAGTTTGCTATGCGACGGCGGCGCTCTCCTCTGGGGAATCGACCTGCCTGCACGAATCGTCGAGCAGCATGTCGAGCGTCGCGTTCGCGTCGGGTGCGTGCGGCGAATAGCTCACGAGCAACAGACCGCGACGCTCGCACTCTTCGGCGAGCAGATCGGGGTCCGCCGCGGCATCGATGACGGCCCACGGACGATGCCTGTCCAGCGCGTGCCCGAGCTCCGATCCGGAACCCGCGTCGAGATCATCGCGATCGATCACGGCGTGCTCGAGGCCGCGTAGATCGCACACCTTCGCGAGCTCGCGTCCATGCCCGTTGCCATCTTCGACGATGAGGATCGGTGGCGCAGGCGTGCGCGCTCCCAGGTGCGTGGCGAATGGCGACCTGCCGCGATTCCACCATCCCGGCGTCGCGAGCACGGGATGGTGGAATCTTCCCTCGGTGGCGAGCGCCCGCACCATCGCGGCGATCGCAGTCGGTCGCGGCACCGGCCCACGCACATCGAACACGCCTGGCTCGTAGTAGTCCGTTTCGCGAGTGACGAGCGAGTTCCAGTCATGCGAGCCGAGGAGCGCCCAGCTCGTCACGGCGCGCACGTCGATTCCGCCTGCGCGCGCGCGGGTTGTAGCTTGCCACACCTCGTGCAACCAGCGCATCTGTTCCTCGCGCGTGCAGCCGATGTGACACTCGGTCACCGCAATCGGAAGGTGATAGCGCTCCCACGTCTCGTGCAGCAACCCGCTGATTCCGACGCGCTGCACGGATGGCACCTCCACCTGCGCGATGTCCGCGTACACCTCCCGTCCGTTGCCGCCGATCTCGCTCAGCGAGTAGCGCTCCACTCGCTCGTCGAGATAGCGCTCGCTCGTGACGTAGTGATTGATGCCGATGACATTCGGCGCGCACGGTGCGTCGGCCAGCGCGAGCAGCTCGCGCTCGACGTCGCTACCGCCTTCACACAGATATTCCCAGCACGCGTGCGTGCGCGTCACCCGGCCGCCGAGCACATCCCATGTCAGCCAGCGCCGCTCATTCTCGAAGTCGCGCTGCGACGCGAGCGCGGGCGTGCTTTCGACCTTGCCGAGATCCTCGGTCTGGATGAGCTGCGCGGCCGAGTTCACTCGCCGAATTTCTCGCATCGCGCGCGCAGTCGCAGACAGCTGCGCTACGAAGAGCCGCGCGAACGTCGCGCTGTCGCGCGCGTGCGGATACCAGTGTCCGTACAGCCCGCTGAATCGCGCAGTCGTGAGCGGCTCGTTGGTCGGTGTGTACGCGTCGATCCACGGGTAACGCTCCGCCACCATTCTCGCGTAGTCCGCCAGCTGCTCGGCGAACTCCGGAGCACGCGCATCGATCCAGTGGGGGCCGAACCCATGATGCAGCAGGCCGACGATCGGACGTACGCCGCGATGGCGCAGCCGCTCGAGCGCTTGGTCCGTCCAGTTCCAGTTCGGCGCCGCGCCGCGCTCAGGCTGCACGTGCTCCCACAACACCGGAACCCGCAGCGCTTTCAGTCCGAGGTCCGCGAAGCGATCGAGATCGTCGAGATGCGACATGTGGCACGTGCGTGCGATCTGATCGAAATACCGATCACCGACCCGGTTTACGGTGCACTCGACGCCGCCCCACATCTCGAGCTTCGGCAAGCTGTGCAACGGCATGTACGTCGGGGCCGAGCGCATGGGCCTATCCGGCAAGCGGCGCCGTGGTCGAGTGAGAGCCATCGCTCGCGAGACCGAGAATCTTCTGGTACGTCGTGAGGGCCTGCGCCACGACCTGATCCATGTTGTAGTACTTGTACGTGGCGAGCCGGCCGACGAACCACGTGCGCGATTCGACATCCGCGAGCGCCTTGTACTTCCGGTAGAGCTCCGCGTTTTCCGGACGCGGAATCGGATAGTACGGATCGCCTTCGTCCGTCGGATACTCGTATACGATACTCGTCTTCGGATGCTTCTGGCCGGTGAGATACTTGAACTCGGTGGCCCGCGTGTAGAGGTGCTCGTTCGGAAAATTCACGACCGGCGCTTCCTGGAACCACTCCTGATCGTGCGTCTCGTGCTTGAACTGCAGTGATCGATACGGAAGCTTCCCGTACGCATAATCGAAGTACTCGTCGACGGGACCCGTGTAGATCATCGACTTGTAGGGAATGAGCCCCTCGATGTCGCGATAGTCCGTCTGCAGCAGCACGTGGATGTTCTCGTGATCCAGCATCTTCTCGAACATCCGCGTGTAGCCGTGCTTCGGCATCGCCTGATAGCTGTCCGTGAAGTAGCGCGCATCGCGATTCGTGCGCACGGGCACCCGCGCCGTCACGCTCGCATCGAGCTGTGAGGGGTCGAGCCCCCACTGCTTTCGCGTGTAGTTGCGAAAGAACTTCTCGTACAGCTCGCGTCCTACGCGCGCGACGACCACGTCCTCCGATGTACGCGGATGCTCGCGCGGTTCGGCCACCTGGTTCAGGTACGCCTCGGCCTCATCCGTCGTCATGTTGCGCGAGTACAGGCGATTGAGCGTGTCGAGATTGATCGGAATCGGCACGCGCTGCCCGTCCACGCTCGCGAGTACGGTGTGCTCGTACGGACGCCACTCGGTGAACCGTGAGAGATACTGAAAGACGTCGCGCGAGTTCGTGTGGAAAATGTGCGGGCCATAGCGATGCACGAGGATCCCGGCATCGTCATAGTGATCGTACGCATTTCCGCCGATGTGGGGCCGCTTCTCGACCACGAGCACACGCTTCCCGCCCCCGCGCGCCAGTCGCTCGGCCAGTACACTTCCGGCGAACCCGGCGCCGACAATGCAATAGTCGAACATGGTTCAGGCCTCCAATGCGACGTCGTAGCGCGAAGTGACCGCTGCGGCTCGGCGCACGTTTGCGATCGGTACTTCGCGAACCTCGAGCTGTTTCATGACCACCTGCGTGATGAGCGCGCTCATTCTCTCGTGCGTACGGTCCCACGACATCGTCGAGAGAAATCCGTCCACGCGCTTGAGCCAACGGCCTCGCTCCGCCTTCGAGCGATCGAGCTCGGCCTCCACCGCCTTCACGAAGTCCTGCGCGGTTCGTCCGATGTGTGCGAGCTCGGCTACCCCATACGGTGCGACGACGTCGCGTATCGGCGTCGATACCACCGGAAGCCCCGCGGCCAGATACTCGGGCGTCTTCGTCGGGCTGATGTAGCGCGTCGATTCATTCAGCGCGAAAGGCAGCAGTGCGATATCCCAGCCCGCCATGTACGACGGGAGCTCCGCGTACGGCTTGGCGCCGAGGTAGTGGATGTTCGGGAGCTGTGGAAGCTGATCCGGATTGATCTTCACCACCGGACCGAGGAGAACGAGGTGCCAGTGAGGGCGTGCCGTCGCAAGCTCTGCAAGCAGGTCGATGTCCATTCGCTCGTCGATGACGCCGGCGAATCCGAGTCGCAGATGAGGGATGCTCGCCTGATCGGCGGGATCGTGACGCTGAATGCGCGCCTGGCGAAAGTGGGCCGAGTCGACGCTGCTCGGAAAGCAGTGCACGTTGTCGCTTCGCGCACGCTTCGCTTCGTAGAGGCTGGTACCGCCGGTGAACACGACGTCCGCAAGCGCGATGAGCTCGCGTTCCCGCTCGACCATCTCCGTTGGTGCACCGCGGAAGAGCGAGAGCTCATCCATGCAGTCGTAGACGAGCGCGATCGGCTGAAGATGCTTCGTCCACGGCAGCGCCATTGGCGTGTAGTACCATGCCACGAACGTCGTGATCGCTTCCTGCGCGATCAGCTCATCTACCAGCTCGCGAAGCGCCTCATGGCGCATCTCTTCGGAGAGGCCGTGCGGAAGCGAGGGCACGACGACCTGGAGCCCATGCTCGCGCGGCGAGACATTCAGTCGCGGAGCATCGGCGCCGAACACCGGCTCTTCTATGTAAAATACCCGACTCGTGCGCGCGAACCGCGAGAGAAGATGCTGCGGTCGCTGATAGACGAAGTCCCAGCGGAGATGGGAAAAGCAGATGAGCGTTGTGGCTTCCGGATTCGAAGCAGGAGGGCGGCGCGAGAGATCTCCGGAAGCAATAGACTTCAGCATGCAGGACCACTCCTACGCTCGAGTTTTGGGGGTAACTCGGTGTACCCTCCTTATCGGCCGCGATCGCTTTCGCGGACCAGCCTCTACCACTACATAGTAGAAGCACGACGCATGCCATCCGATAAACGCATGAAGCCGGTCTCAGCGCGCGATTTTTTCATCGATACGTTCGGCTCCGCACCTCATCACATCGCCTCCGCGCCCGCGCGCGTGAACCTCATCGGCGAGCATACCGACTACAACGGCGGCGAGGTTCTCCCGATCGGCATCGACCACCGCACGCATGTGGCAGTGCGCGCGCGCACGGATCGAGATGTATCGCGCGTGGCGAGCAGTACGCACGAGAGCGTGGGGAGCTTCGATGCTCGCGAGCCCGCGCGCAGCGGACAGTGGTGGGACTACGTCGCGGGCGTCGTGCGAGAGATCTCGGCCAGTGACGCTCGAGTGCCGCAGCTCGACATCGCGGTGACGAGCGACGTTCCCGCCGGCGCAGGACTGAGCTCCTCCGCAGCGATCGCGGTCGCCACCGCGCTCGCCATCGGCGACCTGCTCGCGCTCGGAATGTCGGCGCAGCACGCGGCCGAGGTCGCGTGGCGCGCGGAGACGGGATTCGTTGGCGTGCCGTGCGGGATCATGGATCAATTCGCATCCGCGCTCGCACACGACGGCTCCGCGTTGCACGTGTGGTGCGACACGATGCGCACGGAGCACGTGCGATGCGATGAGCACGTCCTCATCTTCGACACGGGCGTGTCGCGCGGGCTGCGCCAATCCGCGTTCGCCACGCGACGCGATGAGTGCGCGCGCGCGCTGGTCGCGATACAGCGACATCATCCGGAGGTGGCGCAGCTCGCGCACGCATCGATGGCCGCTGTGAACGAGAGCGGGCTCGAAGGCGTCCTTCGCAAGCGAGCGACGCACGTCGTGGAGGAGAATGCTCGCGTCAAGCAGGCGGTTGGCGCGCTTGCGGAGAGCGGCACGATTCCAGGCGAGCTGCTCGTCGCGTCGCACGCGTCGCTCCGCGATCTGTACGAGTGCTCTTCTCCGGAGCTGGACTGGTTTGTCGAGAACGCGCTCGAGTTTCCGGGCGTTCGCGGGGCTCGGCTAACGGGCGCCGGGTGGGGCGGCTGCGCAATCGCCACCGGCGAGGCAGAGGCGCTCTCGGCAGCGGCGGGGCCGTTAGCGGCCTCGTACGCGGAACAATTCCCGCATTCAGCCCGGACTTGGGTCGTGCGCCCGGCGGTTGGTGCCCGGATCGAGGAATAACCCTTATTTCGTCCTCGAGAGACGATCTCCGGGGTATCATCATCCCGCGTGTTATTCTCCACCCCGCTGACTCGTCTTACGGCAACCTCTCCAACGCCGATGGATTCTGGATTTTTTTTCGCGACTGGGATCGAGAATAGCTACCCGACGCTGCCCACGGGACGCCGAATCGATCAGATGGATAAGTGCGGACACTACGCACGATGGGAAGAAGATTTTGGATTGCTCTCCACCATCGGCGTCAACGCGCTCCGCTTTGGGCCCGCGTACTACATGACTCATCCCGCGCCGGACCGATTCGACTGGTCCAGCGCCGACGCGCCCATGCACAGGCTCCGCGACCTCGGGATCACCGTCATCGCCGACCTCTGCCACTTCGGAGTTCCAGATTGGCTCGGCGGCTTTCAGGACGTCGCCTTCCCGATCCACTTCGCGAGTTATGCGCGCGAGTTCGCGCTGCGCTATCCGTGGGTTCGCCACTTCACCCCGGTGAACGAGATCTTCATCTGCGCATCGTTCTCGGCGCTGCGCGGGTGGTGGAACGAGTGTCTCACGAGCGATCGCGCGTTCGTCAACGCGATGCGCAATCTGTGCATGGCGAACGAGCTCGCCGTCGAGGCCATTCTCTCGGTGCGTCCGGACGCGATCATCGTGCAGGGCGAGTCTGCCGAACACTTCGTTCCGATGGGAAAGAGCTCGCAGCGGATGGCCGACCACTGGAACGGGATCAAGCACCTCTCGCTCGACCTCACCCTGGGCCATCAGCTCGATGCAGGCATGGCCGCGTTTCTGAACGACAATGGGGTGACGTCGAACGACCTCAGCTTCTTTCGTGAGAAGCGCGCGGTTGGCCAGCGCTGGCTCGGGCTCGACTATTATTCGACATGCGAGCACCGCATCGCCGCCAACGGAAGACAGACTACGAATCACAAGGGCGTGGGCTTCCGCTCGCTCGCGCGCGCGTACTATGACCGGTACCACATTCCACTCTTCCACTGCGAGACGAATCGCGTGAGCCACCACGCGGTGAGCTGGCTCGAGCGGCAGTGGGAGGACGTGACGCATCTCATGTCGGTTGGCGTTCCGGTGCGCGGATTCACCTGGTATTCGCTGACAGATCAGATCGACTGGCAGCATGCGCTTCGCCACGAGCACAACGAGCTGCATCCCGTTGGGCTGTACGATCTCGAGCGGCGCATCCGTCCCGTGGGCGAGGCTTATCGGCGCATGATCGCCAACCATCAGCACCTCGTGACCGGCTCGCGTCCGTCGCGGCCCATGGGAATCGTGGCCTAGTGTCCGAGGTGCGCAGGGCAATCATTCCGTGTGGCGGCAAGGGGACGCGAATGCTCGCGATCTCGCGCGGAATGGCGAAGGAGCTGATGCCGATCGCGGGCGAGCCCGTGCTCGCGCACGTGTTGCGCGAATGTGCCCTGAGCGGGATCGAGCAAGCGCTCGTCGTCGTCTCGCCCGAAAAGGAATCCGTCGTCGCGTTCGTGAAGACCGTGGCCGGCGGCGCAGGGATGCCGGCACGCATCGACACCGCGGTGCAGACGCAGCCGAAAGGACTCGCGGATGCGGTGCGCGTGGGCCGTCGCTTCGCGGGCGTCGAGCCGGTGGCGGTCGCGCTGCCCGACAATCTGTTCGTGGACACACCGCAGCCTGCAGTCGCGCAGGTGATCGAGACGTATACGCGCGAGCATACGAACGTCGTCGGACTCACCGAGATCACGGCGGACATCGCGGCATCGCGCGGCCCGACCCCGATCTATCCGGGCCTTCGGCACGGCGACGACTTTCTCATCGAGAGCATCCCGAGCAAGGGCGCGCACGGCAGCACCTTCGCGCTCGGCAGTGCGCACTCGGCAATGACGGGAATCGGCCGCTACGTGTTCGCTCCGAATGCGTTCGAGATCATCGACGAGGTCGAGCGCGGGCTCGAGCCCGGTCGCGAGCTCGACGACATTCCCGTGATGCAGGTCATGCTCGCCCGCGGCGCGCTCCGGGGCCGAGTGCTGCGCGGGACGTTTCTGGATGTCGGCTTGCCGGAGGGATTTCGCGAGGCGGAGGAGAGGCTCGCGCGAGGCTAGTGGCGTCGCGTGCTCATGGGATCACCCCAGTGAGCCCGCCCCCATCGCCAGAAGCGCGATCAGGATCGCGACTGCGGCGACGGAGCCGAGCACGCTGTAGCTCACGGGCGGTTGAGCGTAGTGAGGACCGAACGCTTCCTTCACGCGCGCCGAGAGCGTCCAGTACGCAAGCCAGACCGCTAATCCCCGAGTCGCAGCACCGCTGCCGTGCGCAAC
Source organism: Gemmatimonadota bacterium (assembly GCA_028287205.1). Classification (GTDB taxonomy): domain Bacteria; phylum Gemmatimonadota; class Gemmatimonadetes; order Gemmatimonadales; family Gemmatimonadaceae; genus FEN-1250. The sequence continues at coordinate 1,060 of JAQBQC010000431.1, read as the reverse complement.
TTCGTGAGCATGATGATCTGCCCGGTGTGCATCGCGAAGTGCTCGACGCCGTGCAGCACCGCCCAGAGCACCGTCACCTCGCCTTTCGATGACGGGCGACGCTCCAGCAACGTCGCTTCGTCCAGCACCGCGAGCACCTCATCCGCTTCAGCCAGCGTCGCGCGCAGGCGCGCGAGCAGTGCGGATTTCGCCAGTGGCCCCCGCTCGCTGAACTCCGCATCGCGATCGCGAACGACGCGGCGTCCGCCCGCGACGCCGAGTATCCAGGAGCGGGTGCTGCCGTCGAGATGCAGGATCAGGTTGCCGATGCTGTTCGAACCGGGGTTGGCGCGCCACCAGACATCCTCCTCGCCGAGGATGTCCAGGCAGCGTTCGATTTTCGGAAGGTAGTCGCCGCGAAGAAACGCACGCGCATCCGTGAGGAGCGCTACATCGAGGATCGTCAGAGTGCGCTCGGAGATTTGAGATTGGGAATCACGACCATCAGATGCCGAAGTTGCGTCGATCATCTGCAGTGGGGCCGTAGGTGATTGGTACGGGAACATCGAGGAGTCGCAGTCAGACCGGGATCTGCGCGCGATCGTGCACGAGATGCCGAAGCGTCTGCCGCAGCACTGGCGAAATATCGGTGAGCGCGAATGCGATGAGCAATGCGCCGCCGCCTCAGCTCGTATGTCCCGGATATCACTTCACCGTTAGTGGAATGCTCCACACGAAGGTGTCCCAGCTCATGCGAAGCTCACCGCCGTTACCAGAGCCCGAAATGTCGATCGCGAAGCTCTCCTGCGGAGACGGTGCCGTGCTCGCCTTCATGGGCATGCGCACCCACATCCTGCGCGGAATCGTAGTCCGTGCCCCACTGCCCATGCTGCCGATTGATGATGAGTTGCACTGTGCCGTCGGCTTTCGGAATCGTCCACAGCGAGTACGCGCCTGCAGGCACAGGCGTGCCGCCTATGGTCATGTCCTTGTCGAAGATCAGCACCGTCGCTTCGTTCGCGCCCGTGCGCCACACATTGCCGTATGGAACGACGGCGCCGAGGATGGTGCGGCCGCGCCG
>JAQBQC010000368.1 GCA_028287205.1 Gemmatimonadota bacterium | reverse complement strand
GAACTTCTCGATCGTGTTGCGGCGAATCCAGCCATCGAGCTCGCGAATCTCGACGTCGGTGAGTCCCGAGTACGCCTTCGCGATGGGCACGAGCACTCCGTCGCGCCACACCGCGAAGGTGTAGTCGGTGTGCAGCGAGGCTCGCCTGCCGTGTCCAGCCTGCGCGTACACCATCACCGCGTCGACGCTGAACGGCTGCACCTTCCACTTCCACCATCCGCCCTTGCGTCGACCCACGCCGTATTGCGAGTCGAGTCGCTTGAGCATCAGCCCTTCCGCCAGCTGCTCGCGCGATCGTGCGTGCGCCTCGCGCGCCTCGTCCCAGTCATCCGCTTCGACCACAGGTGAGAGCAGGAGTCGAGACTCGGCGCGCGCGTTGCCGATCAGCGCGGCGAGCTGCGCGCGCCGCCAGGACAGTGGCTCCGCGCGCACATCACGCCCATCCAACTCGAGCAGATCGTAGGCGATCAGAACCACCGGGACGTCCGCCAGAATCTTCGGGCCCAGCTTCGTGCGGCCGATGCGGCGCTGGAGCTGCGCAAAGGGAAGGGGAGCACCGTTCGCCCACGGCATGATCTCGCCATCGATGACGGTTCCGTCAGGGAGAAACTCAGCCGCCGCCGAAATCTCCGGGAAGCGGTCCGTCACGAGCTCGTCACCGCGCGACCAGAGATACGTCTTCCCCTCTCGGCGGATGAGCTGCGAGCGAATCCCATCCCACTTCCACTCGAGCTGCCACTCGCTCGCGGGCCCGAGCTCCTCGAGCGATCCCTCGAGCGCGTAGGCCAGAAAAAACGGGTATGGTCGCGAGCGATCCGCGTCCCGCGTATCGGGCGCGATCAGCGCGCTGTACGCATCGGCGGTCGGCTTCCAGTGGCCCGTGAGGCGATGCGCGATCGTTCCCTCGTCGATGCCACTCGCGCGCGAGAGCGCACGCACGACGAGCTGGTGCGACACGCCCACGCGAAATCCGCCGGTGATCAGCTTGTTCCACACGAATCGCTCCACGCCATCCAGCGCGCTCCAGCTCTCGACGATGCTCGCCTGCTGCGCATCCTCCGATTGCTTTGCGAGCGGAAGCACGCGCTGCTCGATCCACTCGTGCAGCGGGCGCTCGGTGTAGCTCGGCGCCCGCGGCAGCAGCAGCGAGATCGTTTCCGCCAGATCGCCCACCGCGTCGTAGCACTCGTCGAAGAGCCATTCCGGGATCGCAGCGATCTGCATCGCCCACGATGAGAGGCGCCGCACGGGAACGAGCCGCTTCGGTCGCCCGCCGGACAGGAAGTAGACGGCCCACGCCGCATCCGCCGCGTCCGCGCTCGCGAAGTACGACGTCATCGCTTCGACCTTGTCGTTCGTCCGCGTCGTGCGATCGATCTCGGCGAACAGCTGCGCAAATCGTTTCACGCGACGATCTCCTCGCCGGCCGCCGGCGACTCGATCTCCTCCTCGCCCTCCCAGTGGCTCGCGACACTGAGCGCGTCGATGCCGTGCTCGAGCAGCCAGCGCACCACGGGCTCGCGGAATCCATGCGTCACCCACACATGCTCAGCCCGAGTCGCCTCGATCGTTGCGAGCAGCGCGGGCCAGTCGACGTGGTCCGAGAGCACGAAGCCACGATCGACCGCACGCCGGCGACGCGCACCGCGGATCTGCATCCAGCCGGATGCGAACGCGGGCGACGCGGTGCCGAAGCGGCGCAGCCACGTGCTTCCGGCCGCCGACGGCGGAGCGATGATGAGGCTCCCGGCGAAGTCATGACCGCGCGGCATCTCGCTCGCATGCTGCGTTGGTGGAAGCGCGATACCGGAATCGCGGTAGTCACGCGTGAGGCGCTCCACCGCTCCGTGCGTGTAGATGGGGCCGATGTCTGCATCGAGCAACCCAGCCAGGACGCGTTGCGCCTTGCCGAGCGCGTAGGCGTAGATGATCGACGCCCGTTCCGCGCGCGCGTTCGCGCTCCACCATTCCCGGATCTCCGCGAACACCTCGCTCTGCGGGCGCCACCGATAGATCGGCAGCCCGAACGTGGACTCTGTGATGAAGGTGTGACAGGGTACGACTTCGAATGGAGAGCACGTCGGGTCCGGATCCGTCTTGTAGTCTCCGGACGCAACCCACACCTCACCCGCGCGCTCGATGCGAATTTGAGCCGAGCCGAGAATATGTCCGGCGGGGTGGAGCGACACGCGCACATCGTTCAGATGGAGCGGCTCACCGTAGTCGACCGTCTGAATCGATGCGTCGGTCCCGAGCCGCGTGCGCAGTACGCGACGGCCCTCCGCCGAGGCGAGGTAGTGACGGGAGCCCCATCGAGCGTGGTCGCCGTGCGCGTGCGTGATGACTGCGCGATCCACCGGCTGCCAGGGGTCGATGTAGAAGTCGCCGGCCTCGCAGTACAGCCCTCGATCGGTGAGACGCAAAAGCATGTGGAAATTTAGCGGACTCGCCTATTCTCATTCGGCTGACGAGCTCGGCTAATCGAGCAGCGGCGAAGCGGCCTCGCTCACGATGGCGGAGTGCAATTGGCTTGCGTATCGCGATACCACGCGCGTCTCGCCGCGAGCTCGCGCGACGCCCGAAGATTCCAGGCGAACCA
>JAQBQC010000367.1 GCA_028287205.1 Gemmatimonadota bacterium | reverse complement strand
CATCATCACCGGCTCGGCCGGCCTCATCGGCTCCGAGGCGGCAGCACACTTCGCGGGGCTCGGCATGGACGTCGTCGGCATCGACAACGACATGCGCCGCGTGTTCTTCGGCGACGAGGCCTCGACGAGCTGGAAGCGCCAGGAGCTCGAGAGGCAGCTCGGCACGCGCTACACCCACGTGAGCGCGGACATCCGCGATGCGGCGGCGATCGACAGGGTGTTCGCGAAGTATGGGAAGGACCTCGCGCTCGTGGTGCACGCGGCCGCGCAGCCGTCGCACGACTGGGCGGCGAGCGATCCGATCATGGACTTCACCGTGAACGCGAACGGTACGCTCGTGATGCTCGAGGCCACGCGGATGCACGCGCCCGAGGTGCCATTCATCTTCACGTCCACGAACAAGGTGTACGGCGACACGCCGAACCGCCTCCCCCTGATCGAGCTCGCCAAGCGCTGGGAGATCGATCCCGCGCACACGTACGCGAACGGCATCCGCGAGGACATGTCGATCGACAACACGCTGCACAGCGTGTTCGGTGCATCGAAGGTCGCGGCCGATGTGATGGTGCAGGAGTACGGCCGCTACTTCGGCATGCGCACCGCCGTCTTTCGCGGCGGGTGCCTCACCGGTCCCGGCCACTCGGGCACGCAGCTCCACGGCTTTCTCGCGTACCTGATGCGCTGCACCGTCACCGGCACGCCGTACACCATCTACGGCTACCACGGCAAGCAGGTTCGCGACAACATCCACAGCGCCGATCTCATCGCGTGCTTCTCGGAATTTTTCCGCGCGCCGCGGAGCGCCGAGGTGTACAACATGGGCGGCGGGCGGTTCAGCAACTGCTCGATGGTCGAGGCGATCGAGGTCTGCGAGCGGATCGTCGGGCGCGAGCTGAACCACACGTACTCGAACGTGAACCGGGTGGGCGACCACATCTGGTGGATCTCGGACCTCACGCGCTTCGAGTCGCACTACCCCGGCTGGAGGCTCGAGTACTCGATCGAGCGCATCCTCACGGAGATCTACGAGCAGAATGTGGAGCGGTGGACGGCTGGTTCGCCTGCGGCACTGAAGGGCTGAGCACATGTGCGGCATCGCTGCGCTCTATGCGTACGACGACCGCGGTGTAGCAGCCGGTGCGGGCGCGCTTCGTTCGGCGTCGGAGTGGATGCGGTGCCGCGGGCCCGACGGCAGCGGCGAGTGGACGAGCAGCGATGGGCGCATCGCTCTCGCGCACCGACGGCTTGCGATAATAGACCTGAGTGATGCGGGCGCGCAGCCGATGCAAACAGCCAACGGCGCGTACGTGATCTCGTTCAACGGAGAGATCTACAACTATCGCGAGCTGCGCTCCGCGCTCGAGGCCAAAGGATTTCGCTTTCGCTCCGGCACCGACACGGAGGTGCTCCTGCATCTCTATGCGGACCGGGGCGAGGCGATGATGACCGAGCTGCGCGGGATGTTCGCCTTCGCGCTCTGGGACGAGAAGAAGAAGGGGCTCTTCCTCGCGCGCGACCACTTCGGCATCAAGCCGCTCTACTACGCGAACGACGGGCGATCGATTCGCGTCGCGAGTGAGGTGAAGGCGCTGCTCGCCGGCGGCTCCATCGACGCCGCGCCCGACCCGGCGGGCCACAGCGGCTTCTTCGTGTGGGGCAGCGTTCCCGACCCGCACACGATGTACCGGGGCATCCGCGCGCTTCCGGCCGGGCACACGATGTGGATCGATCGCGACGGCGCGCGCGCGCCGCGTAGCTACGCGGATCTCGCGACGATGCTCGCGAAGGCGGACGCCGAGCGCGTGACGATGGACTCGCACGAGAGGGCGGAGCGGCTGCGGGCGGCGATGCTCGACAGCGTGAAGCACCATCTCGTGGCCGACGTCGACGTCGGCGTCTTCCTCTCGGCCGGCATCGATTCGACGGTGATCGCGTCGCTCGCGGCGGAGGCCGGCGGCAAGCTTCGCACGGTGACGCTCGGCTTCGCGGAGTATCGCGGAACGGTGCACGACGAGACGCCGGTGGCCGAGCGGGTGGCGAAGCAGCTCGGCGCGGAGCACAGCACGATCTGGGTGACGCGGGCCGATTTCAGGAACGCGCTCGAGGATCTGCTGGCGCGCATGGATCAGCCGACCATCGACGGCGTAAACAGCTATTTCGTGGCGCGTGCGGCGAAGGTGGCGGGGCTCAAGGTCGCGCTCAGTGGGCTCGGCGGCGACGAGCTGTTCGCGGGCTATTCGGATTTCAGGGACATCCCGAGAATGGTGCGGCTGGTGAGCCCTCTTCCGGCGCGCGATTCGTTGGGGAGGATGGTGCGGAAGGCAGTGGCACCTTTGCTGCCCCATTTTGTCTCGACGAAATACGCCAGCGTAATCGAATACGGTGGGGACTACGCGGGTGCATATCTGTTACGGCGAGCGGTCTTTCTGCCATGGGAAGTGGAAGAGATTTTGGGAGAGGGCGAGGAAACATCCGATCATGAAACAGCGATAATGCGCGATCTCATCAATAGCACCTTGACTCGATGCTCTCCCCCTGTGAAGGTGAGTGCACTCGAGGCGACTCGATACATGCGCAATCAACTTTTGCGCGATGCCGACTGGGCATCCATGACACATTCGCTCGAAGTACGCGTGCCACTCGTCGACTGGACGCTGTGGCGCGAGGTGGCAACGCTCGGACTGATCTCACCGTATAAGGGAAAGCGGGCGCTTTCCGCGACTCCCAGTGTGCCGCTGCCAGAGGCGGTGTTGGGACGAAGAAAGACGGGCTTCACAGTGCCCATGCGCAACTGGATGGTGGAGGGGGAAGGCGCGCGGTACGATGACCGCGGTCTTCGAGGGTGGGCAAAATACGTTTACGCACGGGCGCTTGATGGCACGAGCTCTGGTGTTCCTGACGGATGCGTTCGGAGGGCGGGGGGGGATCGCGCAGTTCAATCGCGATCTTCTCACGTCGCTGTCTGACGATCCGGCGTACACCAAAGTCGTCGCCTTACCGCGCCTGATCTTCGAGAAATCGTCGCGGGTTCCGAAGAAGCTGGACTTTCG
>JAQBQC010000356.1 GCA_028287205.1 Gemmatimonadota bacterium | reverse complement strand
AGTCGCCGCCGCAGCGCTGCATCCCGAACACGTCCTGCGTGTTCGACCCGAACGACTCCACGCCGGTCGTCGTGAAGCGCGCGGTCGCAGTCGCGGGCGACACCGTGTACATGCGCCAGGGGATGCTCTACGTGAATGGGATAGCGCAGCGGCAGGGCTTCGGGGCGAGCACGCAGCCGCTCGCGCAGGACGATTCCTCGCCGTACTATGCCTGGCAGCATCGCTTCGAGGTGAAGGGCTCGCGCTTCGGTCCTCCGCCCGCCACACCTTCGCACGACAACTGGGGACCGCTGCTCGTACCGCCCGGGCACCTCATGAGCATGGGCGACAATCGCTATCAGTCCGTCGACGGCCGCTACTACGGCTTCGCTCCACTCGCGAACGTGCGCGGCCGGCCGCTCTTCATCTACTTCTCGTTCGACACGCAGGACTGGAAGCTCCGCTTCGATCGCTTCTTCTCGATCATCCGCTAGTCCTCACACCCCCGTCTCGATGACCGCAGCCGCGCCACCCGAACGCACGGCGCCACCGAAGCGCACCTTGCTGCGCGATCTGACCCTCTTCGGAACGGTCGCGCTGGTGGCGGGCAACATGCTGGGGACATCGCTCTACACGCTTCCGGCAGCGGTGGCCGCCGTGGCGGGACCCATCGGCATCGTGTCGTGGGTGATCACCGCGGCGGGCTTTCTGCTCCTCGCGCTGCTCTACTCGGAACTGGGTCCGCGCTACCCGCGCACTGGCGGCCCATATGTCTTCGCCCGCGAGGCCTTCGGCGAGTTCGCGGGCTTCCAGACGGTGTGGATGTACTGGCTCAGCGCCGTCGTCGGCAACGCCGCCATCGTCACCGGCGCGATCGGCTACGCCGTCGCCTTCTCGCCGCGGCTTGCCCAGAGTCACCTGCTGCAGTTCCTGCTCGCCCAGGGTGTGGTCTGGCTGCTCTGCGCCATCAACATCCTCGGCGTCAAGCAGAGCGCGCGCGTGCAGAAATCGATCCTGCTCATCAACATCATCCCGCTCGTGCTCCTCTCGCTCGCACTGTTCAAGCTCAACCCGGCGAACTTCCACCCCTTTCATCCGAAGGGAACGTGGACGCCCGTCGCCGCCGGATCCGCGCTGATGGTGTGGGCGTACGCCGGGATCGAATCGGCGACCGTGCCGGCCGAGGAGATGCAGACGCCGCAGCGCACGATCCGACTCGGCACGCTGCTCGGCTACGGGCTCGCCACGATGATCTTTCTCCTCTCGGCGGTGGCGGTGATCGGCGCTCTGCCCAACGACGTCATCGCTTCGTCCGCGCGCCCGCTCGAGCTCGCGATTCGAGAGACGCTCGGCGAATGGCCGGCGGTCGCGGTGAGCGTGGCGGCGATCGGCGCCTCGATCGGCGTGCTGAATGGCTGGATCCTGATGGCCGGACGCATCCCGTTCAGCGCCGCCCAGGATGGGCTGTTCTTCTCGACCTTCGCGCGCGTCCATCCGCGCTTCGGCACGCCGTACGTCGCGTTGATCGGCGGCTGCGTGATCACGAGCGCGATGCTGACGCTCTACTTCATTCCGGGAAGCACGCTGCTCGGCGTGTTCAACTTCACGGTGCTGCTGGCCAATCTCGGCACCCTCTTCCCGTATCTCTACAACTCGGCGGCCGCTCTCATGCTCGCGCGCCGCGACCGCGATCGCTTCACGATGCAGGAGCAAAGGAAGACATCGATCCTGGCCCTCGTGTGCTTTCTCTTTCTGGTCTGGACGACGTGGGGGGTGGGGGCCCAGATCGTATTCTGGGGCTTCCTCATTCTGCTGCTCGGGACGCCGCTCTACATCTGGTTCAAGACCCGCGCGCCGGCGTTGGGTTGAGTTGTCCGGCTCAAAATTGATTTTGTAATCGTGTTGACAGGGAAGAATCGGTGTTGTAAATCGAATCCCGAGTGATTTACTCGGGATTGAACACCGCCTTCCGGACGACGATAAATGAAAGGATCGATGCTTCGCTGCGGCCGCCGTCAGCGGTCGTGCGTGCTGATTGCAGTCTTTGCCTCGAGCGCCGTGAATCCGCTGTTGGCGCACGCGCAGGGAGGGTACGATGCTATACCTACCGCTCCGGTAGCGCGATCGGGCTCCGTGTCCGGACGCGTGCGCGATGCGGTTGGGCAGCCGCTCGCGGGAGTGCTGGTGCGGCTCGATGAGCTCGAGCACGGCCCCTCGACCCGTCCGCCCGTCCAGCGCGCGGACACGACCCAGGCCGACGGCAGGTACGAGCTCGCCAACGTCGCCGCCGGGTCGTATGTGCTCACCTTCTCACGCGACTCGCTGGCCACGCGGCGGACGAGCGTGAGCGTCCGCGATCGCGCCGTCTCGCTCGACGTCGTGCTGCTGGCACAAGGCGCAGCGCAGGCGACCTCGGAGCTGCAACCGGTGGTCGTTACCGCCCGGGCCACTCCCGCGCCGCCGGTGATCGGAAGCCTCCCCGATATTCGCGGCACCGAGATCTTCGCGGGGAAAAAGACGGAGACGATCGTGGTCGACAGCCTGCCGATGAACACCGCGCAGGACGTCACGCGGCAGCTCTTCTCGCGCACGCCGGGCGCCAACATCAGCGAGACGGCGAACAGCGGCTTTCCGGCGAACGGCATCGCCTTCCGCGGGCTGAATCCCGTGCAGTCCGTGGAGATGAACGTGCGCCAGGACGGCGTGAACATCGTCGCCGATCTGTATGGCTATCCGGAGACGTACTACACGCCGCCGGCCGAGGCGATGGCGCGCGTCGATCTCGTGCGCGGAAGCTCCTCGCTGCAGTTCGGACCGCAGTTCGGCGGCGTCATCGACTACGTGCTGCGCGACGGTGCGCCCAACTCCCCGCTCGCGGTGAAGGCGCGCGAGACCGGGGGCAGCTTCGGCATGTTCGACTCGTACCTCTCGCTGGAAGGCGGGAAGGACAAGTGGACGTACTTCGCATACGGACAGTATCGCTCCCAGAACGGATGGCGCCCGAACTCCGATCTGTCGCAGGTGTCGGCCGCGGGGAAGCTGACCTATCACGCGAATGACAAGCTCGCGATCGGCGTGTCGTATTCGCTGCTGCGCAATCGGATCCACATGCCCGGTGGTCTCGACAACACGGAGTTCGACCGGGATGCGCGCGCGTCGTTCCGCTCGCGCAACTGGCTCGCGAGCCCCTGGAACATCGCGACGCTCGATGGCGACTACGAGCTCTCCGCGAGCACGCGACTCACCTCGTCGCTCTCGTTCATGAGCAGCCAGCGCTATCTCGTCTGGCGCAACGAGGACGGAGGTGCGGCGGCGATCGACGGCATCGATCCGTCGACGAACGCATTCGTCCCGCGCGAGCTGGAATGGGAATACTTCACGAACGTCACGAACGAGACACCGCTCATTCACAGCTACACGCTCTTCGGCCAGTCGCATGCGATCGCGACTGGCTTCCGGGTGTTCGGGGGCGGTCTGCACCGACAGGAGGGCGGGCCCGGGAGCACCGGCTCCGACTTCGACATGCATCTCGCGGGCGGGCCGTACGAGACCGATCTCACGTTCGGCAACTTCAACGCGGCCGCGTTCGCGGAGAACGAGTTTCACATCACGCCGCGGCTGTCGATCACGCCCGGCGCACGCCTCGAGTTTCTCCACTCCACCGTGCACGGCCACACCGACACCACGTTCTCCCCGCAGTCGAAGAACCGCACGTTCGTGCTCTTCGGCGCCGGCGCGCAGTACCAGACATCCGCGAGCACGAGCCTCTACGCGAACGCGACCCAGGCGTATCGGCCGATCGAGTATTCGTTTCTCACGCCGTTCGCGAGCCTCACGCGCATCGATCCGAATCTGAAGGATCCGAAGGGCTACAACATCGACCTCGGATGGCGCGGCTCCATCGGCCAGGTGATGCAGTTCGACGTCGGCGTGTTCGATCTCGTCTACAACGACCGCATAGGAATCATTTCCGGTGTCGACTCCACGGGCGCGCCCTTCACCGAGCGTACCAACGTGGCGACGAGCAAGCATCGCGGCGTCGAAGCGTACGTCGACCTCTCGCTCACGTCGCTGCTTCATGCCTCGCCATCCGGCGGCTCCCTCGACGTGTTCGACGCGCTCGGCTACACGCACGCGCGCTACACAAATGGCGAGCTCGCGGGCAACACGGTCGAGCTCGCGCCATCGGTGGTTAATCGCGCGGGCGTCACCTACGCGCGCGGACGCGGCACCGTCGGCGTGCAGTGGAGCTACGTGTCCAGCCAGTTCACCGATGCGAACAACACGGTCACG
>JAQBQC010000293.1 GCA_028287205.1 Gemmatimonadota bacterium | reverse complement strand
GCAACGGAGTCCACCGAGCAGCCGCACAGCGTGTCGTGCGGCTGGCATTGCAGCAGCGTCTTCCATGTGGCGTGCATGAGCGCTGAGCGCCTGGATGGTCGCACGCGCTCCGCCAGCGCGACCCATGGCTCGGTGTTCCGAAGAAGCGATCGCTCCGCTCGCGCCGCGCGACGCTTGAGCGCACTTCGCGTTGCGAACGTCCCCTGCAGTGCCCAGGTGTAGCCGTACGAATCGCGCAGCTCGCCCTGAACCTCGGGGATGCTGGCACCCGCAGACGCCGACACGATCGTCCGCCCAAACTCGCCCAGGCTCGTGAGTCCCACGAGGTCTGGGTGCGCCGCGCTTGCGAGCGCCTGCACGGCGCCCGCGCGGTTCGGCTGGCGCGCGTGATGGTCCGCACCGTTGGGAAGCAGCACGACGCCAACCGTGGCTCGCGGCTCGAGCACCGCGCGAATCGACTGCCATCGCGTGCCCACGTCGGCCCCCGACTCGGGGAGCGATGCGCCGAGCTCGTAGCCGTCTGGGGACAGATGATAGAGGAGCGCGGTACTTCCGTCGGCGGCACGCCAGCGCGCGACATCGCCGCGCGGATGCGTTGCGCCCCCGTAACCGCGCCAAAGGATGATCAACGGCATCCCGAACCCGGCAGCAATGGCGGGCAGCATCGCCGGATGGCCGAATGCATCGGGCGAGTAGAGCACCTGCGGAGCCGTGGCGCCGAGCGAGTCGAGCACCGCGCGCCCCGCGAGCAGATTGCGCACGAGCGACTCGCCGGAGGGGATCAGCTCATCGGCGAGCACATACCACGGACCGGCTTCGAGCGAGCCGCTGCGCAACCGCGCTACGATCTCGTCGCGGCGCTCCGGCCGCACCGCGAGATAGTCCTCGAGCACGATGGCCTGCCCGTCGAGGAGAAAGGGCGCGAGGTCCTCTCGGTCGTCGAGCAGCGCATCGATGAGTGCCACGAGCCGCTGGCGAAATCTGCCGACGGGGTGATACCACTCGCGATCCCAGTGCGTGTGGCTCACCACATGCACGGTGAGCGGCTGATCGGGTCGAGGCGCCATGGATTCGCAAAGCTGGGCGCTCTCCACGGTTCCTGCAACGCGCACGCGCGCAAAACAGAAAGGCGACCCGAAGGTCGCCTTTCTGTCCACCCGCTGTTCGTGGAGCTAGACGGCTGGCCGTCCGGTCACGAGACGCCACACGATGGCAATGACCGCGAGCACGAGCAGCAGGTGAATCAGGCCGCCGCCCACGTGGAGCACCACGAAGCCGAGCAGCCACAGAATGAAGAGAATTACCGCGATCGTCCACAGCATTGTCGGGCTCCGCGAAAAAAGGACGGAAGACAACTTTTGCCCCTTCGTACAAGGCAACTCGCGTACCAGCCGCAACCGACTTAGGCTTACGATTCCGCCGCATTATGCCTGGCGGGCTGCTGACGACCTCGCCTCCGAGCTGCCATGACGATCGAACACATTTCGGATACCGCCCGCTGGGTGGCCGTCTACAGGGCCATGGAGAGCGAGCGTCCGGATGCGCTTTTCCACGACCCATTTGCGCGTCGGCTCGCAGGCGAGAAGGGCAGCGAGATCGTTCGCACGCTGAAGGACGGCCATTCGATGGCCTGGGCGATGATCGTGCGCACCCAGGTGTTCGACGAGATCATCATGGCCGAGATTGCATCGGATCGCATTGACCTTGTGCTCAATCTGGCGGCAGGACTCGACGCGCGCCCATGGCGGCTCGAGCTGCCGTCATCGCTGCGGTGGGTGGACGTCGATCTTCCCGAGATCCTCCGCTACAAGCTCGAGACGCTCGGTGATGCAAAACCGAAGTGCACGTACGAGGCGGTCGAGGCGGACCTGACCGACGCGGCTGCGCGCCGTGCGCTCTTCGCGCGCCTCGGAGCGGAGTCGATCCGCGTGCTCGTCGTCACGGAGGGGCTGCTGGTCTATCTCAGCGATGCAGAGGTCGGCGCGCTCGCCTCGGATCTGCACGCGATTCCATCGTTCGCTCGCTGGGTGATCGATCTCGCGAATCCGCGACTGCTGAAAATGATGTCGAAATCCTGGGGCGCCGCGGTGGCATCGGGAAATGCTCCCTTCAAGTTCGCGCCCGCGAATGGCACAAACTTCTTTCGCGACTTCGGATGGGACGAGCGCGCCTTCTATTCCACGATGGAGGAAGCCGAACGGCTCGACCGCGAGATGAAGATGATGTGGCTCTGGAAATTCCTCAGCCGCTTCTATTCGGAGCGCTTGCGTGAGGAAGTTCGTCGCATGTCCGGCATCGCGGTGCTCGAGCGGGTCTAGGGCGCGCGCGGAAGCACGCGCATTGCGTCCCACTGCTCGAACGCGGCCCGGATCTCGTTCGCGTTTCGGTATCGGCCGAGCGTGATCGTCTGCGACGTGGTCACCGTCTCGATGCTGATGGACGTGCCGGAGAAGCGTATGTCGCGGATGTCGGCCCACGAAGCGTCGAAGTCGCGCAGGCGCGACGTGCGTACGCGCACGCCATGCTCATCGATGTGAATCTCTCTGCGCTTCCAGGAGAGCTGCGCGATCCTGCCGTGCAGCAGTCCGATGGCTGCCGTCGTGACGCCGAGAAAGAAGGTGGCACGCTCGAACAGCGGCTTGCCTCCCTCGCGAGCGGCGTGCACAGCCTCAATGATCAGCAGCGCGCCCGCAACGACATCGATCCACTCAGGGCCGCCGTCCGCGTGCGACGCGATCGGCGGCTCGCGTCGCAGCTGGAGGGCGGCCTCCGCGCGCAAGTCGCGCGCGAGGAGCACGAGCAGTACAGCTGCGACGACGATCTCGGTGATCGCGAGCAGGTCCCCTCCCCCGCCCGGCATCCGAAGTCGGTGCACGCCCGCGATCAGCAGCGGCACTCCGACTATCGCGTGCTGCAGCTTCTGCCACAGGGCCCCCAACCGCTTGCGTTTCTCGTCGAGAATGATCGTGATCGCAGGCGGCGTCATGCCTCACGATGTCCCTCGCGCCCGCGAAACGGAAGGTCGCTCGCGGTTGACCCGCGCTTCGAAGCAGTCGAAGTTCAGAACGACGCTTGTCATTCACCCGGAGCTGCATGCATTCGCTCGGCGACCTCTGGCACCAGTATTCCGATCCGACGGCTCTCATCATGTGGGGCGGCTACGTCGCGCTCACGATCATCATATTCGCTGAAACGGGGTTGCTCATCGGGTTCTTCCTGCCGGGCGATTCGCTCCTCGTGTCCGCGGGACTGATCGCCGCACGTGGCACGCTCGACGTGTGGCTCATGTGCGCGCTGCTTACGGTCGCGGCGATTCTTGGGCAGACGGTGGGCTACGCGATCGGCAAGGCCGCCGGTCCGCGGCTCTTCGCGCGTGAAGATTCGCTGTTCTTCAAGCGAAGCCATCTGCAGCGCGCGCAGGCCTTCTACGAGAAACACGGAGGCAAGACCATCGTGCTCGCGCGGTTCATGCCGATCGTGCGCACGTTCGTTCCGGTCGTCGCCGGTGCCGCGCGCATGGATTATCGCCGATTTCAGATCTTCAACTTGATCGGCGGCGTGCTGT
>JAQBQC010000217.1 GCA_028287205.1 Gemmatimonadota bacterium | reverse complement strand
GGTGTCGCTCCGCGTTCTCGCCGATGAGAAAGAAGGTGGCGCTCACGCCGCGCGACTTCAGCGTGTCGAGAATCATCGGCGTCCACTTCCCATCGGGTCCGTCGTCGAACGTCAGCGCAATGAGATGCGGATCGCTGCTGCCGTACCGATTCACGATGTACGGCGTGCCGACCTTGTGAATCACCTCATCCACCACGAGATGGGTCACGGGATCGATGCGCACCGTCCGATTCCCGGAATCCGGCGACGCAAATAGATCGAGGATCTCGCCGTTCCCCTCCATCTCGGCGTCGTACCCGGGCGGGATGATGTTGAGCAGCGCCGCCGACGAATCGATCCCCGCCTTGCCGAGCACCCGCCAGATCGCGGGATCCTCGGAGCCCATGCGCCAGATGCCCATGCCGGCAGTGGCCAGGGCCTGCGCGGCGAGCGTCTGATTGTAAGCGGTGATCGCGTCGAGATACCACGCGAGATGCTCGGTGGAGTCGCGATCGGTCCACGTCGCGTACGGGTTGAGCGTGGTCGAGTCGAAGTGCAGCGCTTTTTTGTCCGCCTTGCGCACGGCGGACATGATCTCCTGGAAGGTGAGCTGCTGCCCGTTCGTCGTGCTGTCACCATCGTTCCAGTCGTAGCCGTATGCGCCCACGATCGGGATCGCCTTCTGCGCGGGAACGAAGCGCAGCATGTGCCGCATGCGCTCGACGAACCACTGCTGGCTGGCAATCGGTCCGGGGTCGCCCGTCTTCCCGAAGTGCTCGTCGTACAACATCAGAAAGAGGTAGTCGTTCACCTGGGCGAAGCGAGCCAGCTGATGGTCGCTGTCGTTCACCGACACGGCCTGCGTCACGAGCTTCCCCATCGGCGCCAGCCGCCGTCGCAGCTCGGCCACGAAGGTGGCGATCGACTCGGTGAGCTCCTGCGGCTCTTCCTCGAAGTCGATCGTCACGCCGCCCAGTCCGTAATAGGAGACGCTGTCGGTGAGCTGCTTGAGCGCGAGCGCGCGCGAGGACGGCGTGGTGAGCAGGTGACGCAGTCCCACCGGATCCCATCGTTTGGATGCCGAATCGAAGTTGCTCACCATGAGGAAGATCTGCGGCCGCTTCTTCACATCCGGCACTGCGCTCGCGATCGTGACACCCACGCGGCGATCGATGCGCAACCGCAGCCCATTTCCGCCGGGGCCAAGCCAGGCGCATTCGCACACGACCCAGTCGAGGTCGTCGGCGTGGTGCAGCAAGGCGTCGAGCGAGTTGTCGTCCCAGGTGACGTAGAATCCCGCGACAATCGGGGCGCCGGGCACGCGCACGCGCCCGGGAGCCTCGCGCCCGCGCACGGGGAGCACGTTGGCGCGCACGCCGGGCACCCGGTTTTTCCGCAGCGTGAAGTAGAGCTGCAGCTTCTTGGACAGTCGCTCCCGCTCGATCTTGCTCGTGGCCAAACCGGGCGCCCGAGCGAACGGCTCCCCGGTTAGAGGAATCTCAGGAAGGAGCGGCGGGATGATCACCATAGTAAGGGTGATCGCGGCAACGACGGAGGTGAGAACTCCAACGACGAGCGCCACGCGCCGCAAACGGCGCCAGCGGCGGCCGGTTTCATCGAGAAAAATCGGCGAACGTCGTGTCGATCGAATTGTCTGGTCCACTCAGGTCAACTTAGCGAGGTCGAACGTGGGGCGAACATGAAGAGGTTCTAAGATGAATTGTATCACGCAACTATGAGCCGCTTTTAATTGCGATTGTCGTTAATGACGAGATCGAATCGCCGATAATCATTAGGGAGAGGATGAGACAGAGCGACCGAATAAGGCTCTGCTACCCACGACTTCCACAGAGGATCGGCAAATGCGTCAGAATTCACGCCAGTCACGACTCGACACGACGGTAGCTACGGAGTTCAGCGCACGCTCGCTGAGCCGCGCGGTTATCGCGTTGGTCGCGATCGGCGGGCTTGCTGCCTGCTCCGCCGACCAGAATCTCTCGAGCTCGCCGAAGCAGCAGGAATCGCTTCCCGAAGTCGCAGCGTCGCCGACAATCGTCTACGTCTCCGATTCGAGCGGTGTGCAGCAGCTCTGGAAGGTTGCAGGCGGAGTCACGTCGCGCATCACGTTCTCTGATGCGATCGACAAGGATCCCCATAGTGCAGCAGGTCACCTCGTCTTCGCATCCTATCGGGACGGAGATGAAGAAATTTATATGGCAAGGAACGACCTTTCCGGCCTCAAGCGCCTCACCACGAGCAGCGGCGAGGACGAGCAGCCGAGCCTGAGCCCGAACGGGGCGCGGATCGCTTTCGTCAGCTATCGCTCGGGCTCGCCGCGGGTCTGGACGATGGACTCGACGGGCGCGAACCAGGCGGCGCTCGCAACCGGCTCGGAGAGCTTTGTTCCGGAGATGGCGCCGGCGTGGAGCCCCGACGGCACGAAGCTCGTCTACACGTCCGCGCGCTCGGGCTCGTCGCAGGTGTTCGTGATCTCCGCGAACGGCGGAACGCCGGTGCAGCTGACGAACGAAATGAACGGCGCGTTCAACCCGACGTGGAGTGCGGACGGAAGTCAGGTATACTTCGTTTCGGTAGTTGGTGCTCCGTCGCTGCGCGCCGTGACGGTTGCGACCGGTGAAACGTCAGAGTGGGTATACGACGGAGCCGGAGTTGGCCAGCCCGCGTGCTCCACGAGCGGTTGCTTCGCGGTCGAGGGCGCGTACAGCAGCTACGGAAACATCGTATCGATCGCGTCGGATGCGTCGGTCACGACGGTTGTCGGCACGGCGGCGAACGAAACCAGCCCGACGGTTCTCGTTCCATAGTCGAGCAGTGATCTCCGCCCCTCTTTCGAAAAGCGCCATAGTGACTGCACCGGAACTGTTGTTGACGGATAGGCGCACGGTTCGCGTACTGCTCGTGGATGATGAGGAAGCGATTCGGCTGTCGTTGAGCACCTTTCTCATCCGTTCGGGCTACGAAGTCGAGACCGCTTCCTCGGCCACGCAGGCTCTGGAGATGCTGGGCACGGGGCGCTACTCGCTGATGTTGAGCGACATTCGCATGCCGGGCATGACCGGCGTCGAGCTCGTACCGCGTGCACTCGCCTCGAACCCCGATCTCGCGATCGTGATGCTGACGGCGGTGAATGACGCGCCGACCGCAACCGAAGCGTTGTCGCGCGGAGCCATGGGCTATCTCACGAAGCCCGTCGAGCTGCCCGACCTCCACGAGTCGATCCTCAAGGCCCTGCACCGCCGCGAGATGCTCCTGCAGCAGCGCGAGATCGATCACGTCATTCGCGAAGAAGTGACGATGCGCACGGCGGAGCTCGAGCGCGAAAAGGCAGCGCTGCGCGACCTCACGATCCAGGTGGCGGAATCGCTCGTGATCGCGATGGAGTCCAAGAATCCGTACATGCGCGGCCGCTCGATTCGCATCGGCGAGATGGCGGCGGCGATCGCCGACGAAATGCAGCTCGATGTCGACACCGTCGAAGCCGTGCGCCTCGCGGCACGACTGATGGACGTAGGCAAGATCGGCATTCGCGAAGAGATCCTGAACAAGCCGGGATCGCTCACGCCGGAAGAGTACACGCACGTGAAGCAGCACGTCGAGTTGGGGATCAACATTCTCGCCCCCATGAAGCACCTCGGCCCCGTGCTCGACTACGTTCGCGATCACCACGAGCATTTCGATGGGACCGGTTATCCGCGCCAGCTGTGCGACACGCAGATCTCGATCGGCGGCCGCATCCTCGCGGCAACGGATGCGTACGATGCGCTGACGTCGGGCCGCTCGTACCAGGAGCCGCTCACGCCCAACGGCACCCTCGACTA
>JAQBQC010000211.1 GCA_028287205.1 Gemmatimonadota bacterium | reverse complement strand
AGAAGGCGAGTCGCGGGAAGCCGACCAAGCGCAAGACGTGATCATCGCGGTCGGCATCGACATGGTCGAGATCGCGCGCGTCGAGCGATTGCTCGCCTCCAAGGGCGAGCACGCGCTGCGGAAGCTGTTCACGGACGCCGAGCGCGAGTACGCCACCAGCCGGCCCCGTCCCGCCATTCATCTCGCGGCACGGGTGGCGGCCAAGGAGGCGGCGTACAAGGCGCTGCGGGGCACGCACGCGGCGCGGGCGATTGGGTGGCGGGAGCTCGAGGTGACACTGGCGGAGGATGGCTCGCCGTCGCTCCTGCTTCACGGTGGCGCGGCGCGGCGTGCCATCGAATTGGGGGTCACCCGCATCCATCTCTCACTGACGCATACAGCAGGTTCAGCCGCAGCCATTGCGGTGCTCGAGGGGCCCGGAAGGCCGCCGGACGCGGAAAATTTCACCGCCAGTGGCGCCCCGAAGTGAAAGCCGATAATATCAGTCGGAATGACGATCCCCGACCGCGCTTCTCTCCGGTGTCCACTGTGACCACGGCCAGCCGCCCGACGATCGCCGGCGGGCGCGCCGTGCGGATCGGCGGTCGAATTGCGGTATGGATCGGGGCTGCTATCGTTCTCGCCGTGCTCGTGTGGACCGCCATCGTTTCGGGCGGATCCCCCGATCCGACAACGCTCGGCAATCCGTCCACGGTCAAGGCGCTCGACATTGCGGTGCTCGTGTTCCGCGAGGGGCTCGAGTGCATTCTCGTGCTTGCCGCGATCACCGCGAGCATGAAGGGATCGACGCAATCATATCAGCGGCCGGTGGCCGTGGGTGCGGCGCTCGCCTTCGCGGCTACGCTCATCACGTGGTTCGGCGTCGTGGGCATGGTCGACGCGCTCTCTGGCCGCCTCCCCGCGCTCGATGTGCAGGCGGCCACGGGACTGCTCGCCGTCATCGTGCTGCTCGTGGTCATGAACTGGTTCTTCCACAAGGTCTACTGGACCGGGTGGATCAGCATGCACAATCGTCGCAAGCGCACGCTCATGAACGATGTGGGCAGCGCCGAGCAGAAGGCGCGGCGCGTGCTGTTCGGGCTGGGCGTACTCGGCTTCACCTCGCTGTACCGCGAAGGGTTGAGGTCGTGCTCTTTCTCCAGAGCTATCGGCTGCGCATGGGGGGAAACGTCGTGCTCGCGGGCGTAGCAGTAGGGCTCGTGCTCACCGCGATCGTTGCCGTGCTCACGTTCATCGCGCACCGCAAGCTGCCCTACCGCAAGATGCTCGTCTTCACGGGCGTCATGCTCGGTGTGGTCCTGCTGGTGATGGTGGGCGAACAGGCGCAGGAGATGCAGCTCGCGCACTGGCTCCCGACCACGCCCATCGCGTCGCTCGAGCGCCTCATTCCCGCGTGGATGGGGCTGTGGTTCTCCGTCTTCCCGACGGTGGAGACGCTGGTTGCCCAGGCGCTCGCGGCGCTGATCGTGGTCGGCTCGTACTTCATCGCGCGAAAGGATTCCTTCCGCACGCTGATCACGCCGGACGCGTCGCCCGCGGCGTAGTCGCTAGTGCGCCGCGCGCTCGATGCGCGTGCGCACCCTGTCCAGCTCCTTCAAATAGTCCTCGAACTGCACGTAGAACGCGTGCCGCGGTGACCTCACGTAGTGCATCCCGCCGGTGAGCGGTCGGGGCTTCGCGCGCAGCTGTTCGAACGTGCGCATCGCGCCGCTGTTTTTCTCCCGGGCCGCGAGCACGGCCGCCAGCAGGGCGCTCTGCTTGCTCACGATCGGATACGCGGCGCCCGCCGTCTCGAAGAAGCCGATGATGTAAAGTCCGGGATGCTCGCCCGCGAAGATGTTGAGGTAGAGATCCTCGCCGGTCTCGGCGAGATGCACTCCGCCCGCCTCGAGGCAGGGAACGCGCGGCCGGTAGCCGGTGGCCCAGAGGATGACGTCCGGCTCGATCTCGCTGCCGTCAGTGAAGCGCACGGTGCGGCCGCGCAGCTCAGCGATATCCGGCTTGGCAGAGATGTCGCCATGCGCGAGGTGATGCAGGAGCTGCGTGTTCATGATCGGATGCGTCGTGAGCGGCGGATGGTCCGGCTTCGCGAGACCGAAGCGCTGGAGATCGCCAACGAGCACGCGCAGCAGCACGGCGAGCAGCGTCGGCGCCATCCAGTTCGGGATCTGCGGCCCGTGATGGAAGAATGCGTCTGTCGCCTGACCGAACACGTGCTTCGGCAGGAAGTGGTAGCCGCGGCGCATGCTGATCCACGCCTGGCTCGCGTGCGTTGACGCATCGCACGCGATGTCGCAGCCGGAGTTTCCGCCGCCGACCACCAGCACCTTCTTCCCCGCGAGCTCGGCGCCCGATCGATAGTCGAGTGTGTGGTACGTCTCTCCGCTAAAACTGCCCGGATACTCCGGCATCACCGGATCCCAGTTGTGGCCGACGGCCGCGATCACCCCGTCGTAGCGCAGCACCTCGCCCGTGGCGAGCTCCACGTCCCAGTGAGCGCCGTTGGGCTGCGCCTTCACGACCGAGCTATTGAAGCGAACGTGCCTGCGCAGATCGAACTCGTCCGCGAAGGCGCGAATGTAGTCGAGGATCTGCTTCCACGAGGGGTAGTCGGGATAGTCCGCCGGCATCGGGAAGCCGTCGAACGCCGACTGTGTGCGCGACGAGATGAAGTGCGCGCTCTCGTAGATCGGAGTGTTCGCGTTCGCGGCGTCCCAGATGCCGCCCACGTCGCCGTGGCGCTCGAACACGTCGAACGAAAGCCCCGCCTCTTTCAGCGCGCGCGCGGCCGCGAGCCCTGATGGGCCCGCGCCGATGATGCAGTAGCGCGCCACGCGCTACGAGTGCGACGCGAAGGGCGTGGTGGCGCCTGTCTTCTGAAAGGCGAGCACGGTGTACGGCTTCGACATGCTCCCCTCCATGCCCGGACTTCCCGTCACCATCCCCGGCACCGAGAGTCCCGCCACCTTCGGCTGCTCCTTCAGCATCCGGTCCACGTCGCTCGCAGGCACGTGCCCCTCGATCACGTAGCTGCCCACGAGCGCCGTGTGACACGACCGCACGCCGCTCGGCACACCATAGTGGTCCTTGAGCGCATCCATGTCGGGGTTATCATGGGCGGTGACGGTGAAGCCGCTCGCCTGCATGTGCTCCACCCACTTCTTGCAGCAGCCGCACGACGCGTCCTTGTAGACCGTCACGGGCGGACGAGCGACGCCCGGGAGTGACGGCACGGCGGCGCTCGCGCGCCGCGCGATGAGTGTAGCCGCGCCAACGAGAGTAGCGGCGAGAAATCCCCGGCGATCCATCATGAGTCGTATGCGTTGGAGGTCATAGAGGTGCGCAGCCTTGCTCGGCGACGTCGGTGCGCGTGAAGCCCGCGAGCAGGCGCATGTCGTTGAAGCGCGTTCCCATCACCACCACGTGCCCCGATTTCGCATCCATCGGATCATAGGCACGAAAGACGACGCTGAATCCGTTCGATGTGGCGCATGCGATCACAGGGCCACGGGCGAGCGTGTGCCGCCGGGCTTCCACCGCGTCTGTAAGCGTGCGCCCGCGATCCCACGACTCCAATGCGATCATCCCGCGATCCGATGTGCCCGGGAGCTCCGTGTATCCGTTGCGCTCTACGAACGCTTCAGCACAGAACGCGGCAGTGTCCTGCGCAGTATCGAGCGACGCGGATGGCAACTGGCAGTCGCGCGCACCGTTGG
>JAQBQC010000207.1 GCA_028287205.1 Gemmatimonadota bacterium | reverse complement strand
TCCGCATCGATGGCGAGAGCTTCCACGTGGAGCTGAACTGGGCGCAGCTCATCGTCGTGCGCGAGACGAACGAGTTCCTGCTCTTCGTCACGCGAAAGTCGGCGTTCTACCTGCCCAAGCGCGCCATTCAGTGGCCCGAGCGACTCGAGGGTGTGCGCGACCTTCTGGTCGAATACCTCGGCGACCGCGCCGACGTGCGGTAGTGGAGCGAATCCGCTAGGGCTTCGTCAGGCGATTGTACTTCGCCAGCACCGCCCGCAACCGATCGTGCGGAAGTGCCGTCACGTGCAGGTTGTCAGCGCCGTCCATCGTTCGCGCGGCGACGAGCGCGTTCACGATCGCCTCCTCCACCGCCTGGGCGGTCGCCTCGAATAGCGGCGAGATCAGATCATTCGAGAGCATCGCGACTTGCGACACCGAGTCGGGCCGAAAGGTCGCGTTCGCGGTCGAGAAGGCGATGAAGATGTCGCCCGAGCTGTTCGCTCCGATGCCGCCGTTGCGCGCGATGCCGAGCGATGCGCGCTTGGCGATCCTCTTGAGCTGGTGCGGCAGCAGCGGCGCGTCGGTGGCGACGACGATGATGATCGATCCCTGATCCTTCGTCGCGCCGCGGGGGTTCGTGCAGCGCCCCCAGCGCTCGCTGCGGGGGAGCGAGTCGCGGGTGTCATAGCACGGAAGGAGATCGGGAATCTCCTGCCCCACCGGCGTTCCGGCGATGCGCAGCAGTCGTCGCATGCCGTAGTTGCATTGCACGAGCACGCCTACGGTGTAGCTGCCATTCGCGGCCGTGAGCTTCCGCGACGAGGTGCCGGTGCCTCCCTTGAACTCGCCGCAGATCATCCCGGTGCCGCCGCCGACATTCCCCTCGGGCACGGGACCGCCGCGCGCCCCATCGAGCGCGGCGAAGACATGCTCCTTCGTGACGTGAAATCCGGCGACGTCATTCAGCGAGTTGTCGAGCGTCTCGCCGACCACGGGGAGCTCGTAGTCGAAGCTGCGTCCATGCGTGATCGACCACTCGAGCGTCGCATCGCGCACTGTGCCCACGCTGAACGTATTCGTGATCATGACCGGAACCTCGAGCATCCCGGACTCTTCGATCCATGTCGTGCCGGTCATCTCACCGTTGCCGTTCAGCGTGAACCACCCGGCGAACACGGTGTCGCCGCGCGTATGCCCGCGCGGTAGGATCGCGGTCACGCCCGTGCGCACCGGGCCCTTGCCCACGATGCGCTTGCCGCTGCCGCTGATGAGCGTAACCTCGCCCACCTCGACGCCGGCGACATCGGTGATCGCGTTGTACTTGCCCGGCGTTCCCTCGAATGGCACGCCGAGGTCGCGCGCGCGCGGCTCGGACTGCGCGAGGGCGGCGGGTGCGATGAGCGCGGTGAGGAGGGCGCAGCGGAGGCGTCGCGACATGTAAGGATCCGAGTGGAGGGTGGAGCGAAGCTACAGCGCGCCGCAGCCGAACCTCAAGGCGCGAGCTCGCCAAGCGCGTCGTCCAGCGCGTCGAGCAGCTTGCTCACCTCGCGCACCGTATGATCGCCCATGTGCCCAATGCGGATCGTGCTCGCGCTCAACGTGCCGTATCCCGCGCCCACCTCGAACCCCCGCTCGCGCAGCAGCTGCGAGAGGCGCACCGCGTCCCCCGGCACGGTGAGGCACGAGACCGTGGGCGCGCGCACTCCCTCCTCCGCCAGTATCCCAACGCCGTGCTCGCGCGCCGCAGCATCGCCCGCCCACTCGTGCACCGCTGCGGCCATCGCCCTGTGTCGCGCGAAGCGCTTCGCGAGCCCCTCGCGCGCGATCGCATCCAGCTGCGCATCCAGCGCGTAGAGCTGCGGGATGGCCGGCGTGCCCGCGGTCTCGCCCCGTCGCCAGTACTCGTCCATGCGCACGACATCGAGATACATCCCTCGATCGGGCAGCTCGACCGCCCGGGCCATCGCGCGTTGTGAGCACGCGATGAACGACAGCCCCGGCGGCAGCGCGAGCGCCTTCTGCGACGCCGAGAGCACGATGTCCATGCGCGCGGCTTCCATCTCGACCTCCACGCCGCCAACCGACGATACCGCGTCCACGAGCAGCAGCACGTCCTCGTGCGAGGCGAGCGCGCGTCCGTACGACGCAACGTCCGCCATCGAGCCCGTCGATGTCTCGACGTGCACCGCGGTGACGGCATCGTACTCGCCGTGCTCGAGCGCATCCGACAGCGCGTCCGCGCTCACGGTGTCGCCCGGCGGCGCAACGAGCCGAGTCACGCTCCGGCCGCATGCCTCCGCGATCCGCGCGAATCGCTCGCCGAACGCGCCGGCCACCAGCGCCAGAACGCGGCCACGCGCCCCGCATCGGATGGCGGACTCCATCATTCCGGTCGCCGCGCCCGATGCGACATACACAGGCTGCGTTGTGCCGATCATGGGCGGGAGCGCCGCGTAGACGCGGGCCAGGAGCTCGCGCATCTCCGGGCTCCGGTGCGCGATCATCGGTCGCGCCATCGTCCGCAGAATCGCCGGGCGCACCGCGGTCGGCCCGGGGATGAAGAACCGCGCGCCTACACGATCCGTCCGCACACCACGTCGTCGGTAGTGACGATCCGCACATCCTGCATCTTCCACTTCGCGACCAGCGGCTCCACGACGTCCGCCACGATCGGCTTGGTCGCGTCGAGCACGAGGTAGATCGTGGGAATTCCGAGATCGATCAGCCCATCGAGCGCGTACCGCACGCAGTAGTCGAGCGTCACGCCGTAGATCACGATCTCGGTGGGATCCCACGCCTCGATCACCGTTCCCGTGTTCGGATTCGAGAACACATCGAAGCGATGCTTGCGCAACAGCACGTCCCCGTCGTGCGACGCAAGCCGGCGCACCAGCGTCTCGTGCGGGATCGGATCGGGCTCGATCACCATCGGCGACGTGAGCTGCGTCTCCGGAATCTTCTCGGCGCCTCTCGTTCCGCGCATGCAGTGCGGCGGGAAGGTCTCGATGAAATCCGGCGTCGCCGAAATCTCGGCGTGCTCGAGCTCGTGATCATCGGACGACGCCACGATCTGAATCCCGTGGGTGTGCGCGTACCTCGTCAGCTGCTCGAGCTTCGGCTCGATCAGCTCCGCACCCTTCACGTACAGCTTGCCATCGGGATCCATGAAGTCGTGCTGCGTATCGACATCCCAGAAGATCACCGGATGCTTCATCTCACTGCTCCGTTGCGATGACCTCGCCAAAGTTAGCGGGCTCCCGGTCTCATGGCAGAACGCAAAACGGCGCGTGCGAAGATCTCGCACGCGCCGTCTCGTCGATCTCCGTCGAACTTTCCCTGCGAAAGCCTACTGCTGCTGCTTGTCGATCACGACTCGGCGATTCTGCTGGCGGCCTTCCGCCGTCGAATTCGACGCGATCGGATCCGCCTCGCCCTTGCTCGCCGCCGTCATGCGCGACGCGTCCACACCCTTCGCGGCGAGGTAGCGCTGCACGCTGGTCGCACGCGCCATTCCGAGCTTCAGGTTGTACGCCTCGCTGCCGACGCTGTCCGTGTAGCCCGTGATCGTGATGTTCAGCGCGCGGGCCGCGGGAGCATTGAGCGCA
>JAQBQC010000189.1 GCA_028287205.1 Gemmatimonadota bacterium | reverse complement strand
AGCCCGAGGACGAGATCATTCCCACGTGCCGCGCGTTGGGCATTGGCTTCGTTCCGTACTCGCCGCTCGGGCGAGGATTTCTCACCGGCGCGTACAAGAGCATCGAGGACTTTCGCTCCGACGATTTCCGCCGCACCTCGCCCCGCTTTCAGGGTGAGAATTTCGCGAAGAATCTCGAGCTCGTGCGCCACATCGAGCAGCTCGCCGCCGAGAAGGGGTGCACACCGTCGCAGCTCGCGCTCGCGTGGGTGCTCGCGCAGGGCAACGACATGGTACCGATCCCCGGCACGAAGCGCCGCCAGTACCTCGAGGAAAATGTCGGCGCCATCAACGTGACGCTCACGCGCGCCGATCTCGAGCGCATCGACGAGATCGCGCCGAAGGGCGCCGCCGTCGGGGATCGCTATGCCGCCGAAGGGATGAAGGTGCTCGGCCGATGACTCATCTCTTTCCGTACCACCACCCGTCCGGAGATCGCCGCATGAACCGTTCGACCGCCTCACTGCTCACCGTCGCTTTTTCCGTCGCCCTCCTGGTCATCCCGGGCGCGTGCACATCAAAGGCCGCGAAGACCACCGCGCAGCCGCAGCGCATCGCCTTCGTGGAAGGGCTGTCGCAGCCCGAGGCACTCTCCTTCGACCCCGCGCAGAACGTCTACTTCGTCAGCAATTCCAACGGCTCGCCGGGCGTGAAGGACGGCAACGGCTTCATCTCGCGCATCACCGCCGATGGGGTGATGGACAGCCTGCACTTCATCCAGGCCGGACGAAACAACGTGCAGCTCGACTCCCCCATGGGATCGCGCGTGCAGGGCGACACGCTCTGGGTGCTCGACGTCGACAAGCTGCGCGGCTTCAACACGCACACGGGCGCGCCGATCATCACCGTCGATCTCTCGCCCTTGAAGGCGCTCTTCCTCAACGATCTCGCCATCGACTCCACTGGAGAGTTCTACATCACCGACACCGGCGTGCAGGTTGGCGCCGACGGCAACATGAGTCACCCGGGTCCCGACCGCATCCTTCACGTCGCGCACGACCGCACCGCGAGCGTCGCCGTCTCCACGCCGCTCCTGTCGAGCCCCGACGGCATCGATTGGGATCCGCGTGCGAAGCGATTCATTCTCGCGCCGTTCGCCGGTCCCTCCGTTCAGGAATGGAGAGTCGGAGATCCCGGCCCGACGGATATCGCGAAGGGCAAGGGAATGTTCGACGGGGTCGAGGTCGAGCGCGATGGCAGCATCCTGATCACCAGCTGGAACGATTCCAGCGTCTCGACGCTCGAAGGCACGAAGCTCGTTCCGCGCATCAGCAAGCTTCCATTCCAGCCCGCAGACGTATCCATGGATGCCGCGCGCTCGCGCGTCGGCATCGTGTCGCTCGTCGCAAACCGGTTCGAGCTCTGGCAATGGCCATCCACCAAATGAGCGCATCCGCACAAACACAGCCGAGGAGTGTTTCGCACATGCACCGATACGAAATGAAGCGCGCGCGCATCTGGATGCTCGGCGCCGCACTTCTCGCCGCCGCCTGCGCTCGCGCCAGCGACAAGCCCGCTGCAGCGGACAGCACCGCGAAAGGCGCCGTGGCTTCCACCGCGGCCTGCGCCGGTGACAACGGCGGGATCACGCTCCCCGCCGGTTTCTGCGCGACCGTCTTCGCCGATTCGCTCGGCCACGTGCGTCATCTCGTCGTCGCGTCCAATGGCGACGTCTACGCGAACACGTGGAGCGGCAAGTACTATCCCGAGGGCTCGACGCCGCCGCATCCCTTCCTCGTCGCGCTCCGCGACTCCAATCACGACGGCCGCGCCGACGTCGTCCAGCGCTTCGGTGACTCGCTCGCCAACGGCGGCGCCGGCGGCACGGGCATCGCGCTCTACCACGGCGCGCTCTACGCCGAGTCGAAGGACAGGATCGTTCGCTATGCGATGGACTCGGCGTTCACGCCGAAGAGCGCGCCCGCGACGATCGTGAGCGGACTTCCGCTCTCGGGCGATCACCCGATGCATCCGTTCGTGATCGACAGCTCCGGACAGCTGTTCATGGATGTCGGATCGGCGACGAATTCGTGCCAGGTGAAGAACCGCACGCTCAAGTCGCCCGGCCGCAATCCGTGCACGGAGCTCCAGACACGCGCTGGCATCTGGAGCTACGATGCGAACAAGACGGGGCAGCAGTTCTCTCCCGCGGGCCGCTACGCCACCGGCATTCGCAACGCGGTGGGAATCGCGTTCGATCCGTCCGGACAGCTCTACTCCACACAGCACGGCCGCGACCAGCTCGCCGAGAACTGGGCCGGTCTTTACACACCGCGACAGGGCGCGGATCTCCCGGCGGAAGAGCTGCTGAAGATCCAGAAGGGCGGCAACTACGGTTGGCCGGAGTGCTACTTCGACTCGACGCAGAAGAAGCTCGTGCTGGCGCCGGAGTACGGTGGCGATGGTGGCAAGGCGGTGGGCGACTGCAACAAGAAGCTCGAGCCCGTGAAGTACTTCCCGGCGCACTGGGCGCCGGATGCGCTCGTGTTCTACAACGGCTCGCAGTTTCCGTCGCGGTACAAGGACGGCGCGTTCATCGCGTTCCACGGCTCGTGGAATCGCCTGCCGGAACCGCAGGAAGGTTATCGCGTCACGTTCGTTCCTTTCTCGGGCGACTCGCCCAAGGGCGACTCCGAGACATTCGCCAACGACTTCGCGGGCACTCCGAATCCGCAGCCGACCACGGCGAAGTACCGACCCGCCGGACTCGCCGTTGCTCCCGATGGCTCGCTCTACATCGCGGACGATGTACACGGCCGCATCTGGCACGTCACCTACACGGGCAGCGCGAAGTAATTACTCTGAATTCAAGCAATCGAGGGCCGAGCGTGTCACTGCGTTCCGGCCCTCGATTGCGTTGCGGCGCCCGCAAAGAGATGTGATTCGAGATAGCGCGTCAGCTCGCCGTACAGATGCAGCGTCGTTCCTTCTCCCTCGCAGATGCAGTGCGAGCGATTGGGATACGCCATCATCGTGAACGGCCGGTTCGCAGCCACGAGCGCGTTCACCAGACGCTCCGTGTTCTGGAAGTGCACGTTGTCGTCGCCGGTGCCATGCACCACGAGCAGGTCGCCGCGCAGATTCGCCGCGTACGTCAACGGCGAGCCGCGCCTGTAGCCGTCAGCGTTTTCGCTCGGCAATCCCATGTAGCGCTCCTGATAGATCGTGTCGTACAGCCGCTCGTCCGACACGGGCGCCACGGACATCCCCACCTTGTACAGCTCCGGTGAGCGGAACATGAGATTGAGCGTCATCGACCCGCCGCCGCTCCATCCCCACACGCCGATGCGCGTCGAGTCCACGAAGGGCAACTGCCTCGCGAGCGCACGCGCGCCGTCGGCCTGATCCTGGCTGGCGAGCACGCCGATCGCGCCATACACACTGCGCCGCCACGCACGGCCTCTCGGCGCCGGCGTCCCCCGATTGTCGATGCTCGCCACGATGTAGCCGTGCTGCGTCAGCATCAGGTGCCAGAGATACTCCCCCGTCCACGCATCGAGCACCGTTTGTGACGCCGGCTCGCCGTACACGTTGAAGATCACCGGGTAGCGCTTTCGCGGATCGAATCCCGGCGGCGTCATCACCCATGCATCGAGTGGAACGCCATCGCGCGTTGGTACTCGCGTGAACTGCGCCTGGCCGCGCTGGAGCTGCGCGACATGCTTTCGCAATTCCGAATTGTCGGCGAGCGTGCGCACCAGCGCATGGCTCGGCAGTCGCACCAGATCGTAGATGGGCGGTGAAGTAAACGTCGAGTGGACATGGAGCGCGAACTGCCCGCCCGGAGCAATCGAGTACAGGTGCGTCCCCGCTCCTGCCGGCGTCACACGCTCGGCCCGTCCGCTTCCGTCGAGGCGCGACCGGTAGAGATACAGCTGCGTCGGTGCATCGGGCGACGCCGTGAAGTAGATCCATCCGGCCGCGCTGTCCACGCCCACGACATACGGCTCGCCGAATGCCGCGTCGGGATTCTGCAGATCGAACGCGCCGTTCGTGATCGGATGGATCGACGCGCCATCGCGCGTCACCGAGTAGAGCCGCCGCCACCCATCGCGCTCGCTCACCCACGTGAAGCGGCGGCCCGCGTCGAGCCAGCGCAGATCGTCCACGACTTCAACCCACGTGCTGTCCTTCTCGGTGAGCACAGTTCGCGCGGCGCCCGTGCGCGCGTCGCCGAGCATCACGAGCAGCGTGTGCTGGCGCCGGTCGAGCTGCTGCAGCACCACCTCGTCGGAGCTCGCGGCCCAGTCGAGTCGCGCGATGTAGTGCTCGCGCGGATCGCCGGGCACCGCAATCCACTGCGTCGCGCCGCCGCTCGCGCTCACGACTCCCACGCGCGCGGCCGAGTTCGTGGTGCCGGTCTTCGGATATTGAACCGGAATCGTGAACGAGTAGAGCGAGTCCGTGGTGTTCAGCATCAGATAGTCGCGCACGCCCGAGTCGTTCAGCTGCCAGTAGGCGATGCGCTTGCCGTCGGGGCTCCAGCGAAAGCCGTCGCGAAGGTTGAGCTCCTCTTCGTACACCCAGTCGAAGGTGCCATTGATGATGGTGCGCGATCCATCGCTCGTGAGCGGCGTGATCGCGCCGCTCGCAACATCCTCCACGTACAGATTGTTCGCGCGCACGTAGGCGACGCGTCCGCCGTCCGGCGAAAACTTCGCGAACATCAGTGACGAGCTCGGAGCGCCGGCGCCGCCGAGCTTGCGCAGCGTGCCGCTCGCAACATCGAACACCCAGTAGTCGCCACGCGTGTACTGCCGCCACACGCGCTGCGCATTGGTGAAGATCAGCAGCCGACGTGCGTCCGCCGAGAACTGATAGTCCTGAATCTCTATCGGATCGGGATCGCCGGGCGCCACCAGCCGTTCGGCGGCGACGACCATCGTGCGCTGCCCGCTCGCGGCATCGTAGCGCACCAGATCCCGCCCGCCCTTCGCGCCTGCAGATGGCTCGAGCGCCGTGTACCCCTTTCCGTTGGCCGTCCAGCGCAGCGACGGCACGCCGTGCGCCTGGAATTCCTTCGACGAGAAGAGGCGCTCGAGTGTGAGGCGCGAGGAATCGAGGATGTCGGCGGGAGCGGGCGCGGCGGGGGCCACCACCGTCGCGCCCTGCGCGCTGAGCCGAAGCGCGTACGAACCGCAGATGAGCGCCGCTGCACCGATCGCGAGCGTGCGCCGGACCAACGAGTGATCGATAGGCATTACGCGAGGCTATCGTGAGCGCTCTCTCCGCGCAACTCCGGTGTGCGAAGATGAGGAGATTTTATCGGAAGGTTCCC
>JAQBQC010000181.1 GCA_028287205.1 Gemmatimonadota bacterium | reverse complement strand
CGCTCCGCGCGCTCACCGACGTGGTGCTGCCGGCGCTCGCGGACTGGTACGTCGTGGATCTGCTCGAGAACGGGGCGCTGAAACGTCTCGTCGTCTCCCATCGGGATCCGCAGAAGTTGCAGCTCGCCGAGGAGTTGCGGCAGCGGTATCCGTCGCCGGCGAGCTCCTCGCGCGGCGCGGCCCACGTCATTCTCACGGGACAGACAGAGCACGCCGCCGAGATCGATCCCGAGCTCTTCGCCACCGCGGCGCGCGATGCCGAGCATCTGCGGCTCATGCTCGAGCTGGGGCTCGTGAGCTACATGGTCGTTCCCATGGGCACGAGCGAAGGCATTGTGGGTGCGATCACGATCGTGAGCGCGGACTCGAATCGGCGCTATGTCGCCGAGGATGTCACGCTGGCCGAGGAGCTCGCCCGCCGTGCCGGTCACGCGATCGACAATGCGCGACTCTTCTCGCGCGTGGAGGAGGCACGCATGCTCCTCGAGCAGCAATCGGTCGAGATGGAGGAGCAGGCGAGCGAGCTCGAGTCGAGCAGCGAGGAGCTCGAGCACACCAACGAAGAGCTGCGGGCGGCGATCGAGCAGCTCGAGCGCCGAACGGAGGAGGCGCACAGCGCCAATCGTGCGAAGAGCGAATTCCTGGCGTCGATGAGTCACGAGCTGCGCACGCCTCTGAACGCGGTGTTCGGCTACGTGCAGCTCATGAGCGACGGCATTCGCGGGCCCGTGACGCCCGCGCAGCTCTCGGACCTCGATCGCATCAGGCGCAGCGCGCAGCACCTGCTCGGCCTCATCAACGACATCCTGAATTTTGCGAAGCTCGAGAGCGGACATGTACGCTATCAGGTGACCGACGTTCGCGTGAACGAGGTACTCGATGGCGTCGGCGACCTGGTGGGACCGCAGCTGCAGGCACGGCAGCTGCGCTATGCGTATGAGCCCAGCGACGGTGCCATCTCCGTGCGCGCCGATCCCGACAAGATCGTGCAGGTGATGCTCAATCTCCTGTCGAACGCGATCAAGTTCACGGAGCCCGGCGGCGAGGTCCGCGTGAGCTGGACGGCCGACGCTGCGCGGGTGAGCATCATGGTAAAGGACACGGGCCGCGGGATCGCCGGGTCGGAGCTCGAATCGATCTTCGAGCCGTTCGTGCAGGTCGGCCGCGAGCGCGGGCAGCTCGCGCACGGAACGGGGCTGGGGCTCGCGATCAGCCGCGAGCTCGCTCGCGCCATGGATGGTGATCTCTTCGTGAGCAGCACGCTGGGGCAAGGCTCCACGTTCACGTTCATGCTCCCGCGCACTTAGCCGAGCAGGGAAGCACGTCGCCGCGGAGCCTCGAGCAACTCCGCTAAGCGTACATGAGCGATCCGGGCGTCGTCAGCTTCTCGCCCGTCTCGAGCAGCGTCTTGAGCCCAGACAGCACCATCGGATGTCCGCCGTAGAGCTCCGGATTCGCGCCCTCGCGCAGCTGATCGTGTGTGAGTGTGAGCCTGCACGAGTCCGCGACCTGCTCGATCTCCCACGTCACGCGCGACGTGCCCTCGCTCTTGGCCGCGTCACTCCAGAGCGCGTTGTAGCTCTGCACGAGCTTGCGCGGCGGATCGACGACGAGATTCTCTCCTGCGAAGATCGGCGTGGGTGATTTCGAGCTGCGCCCTTCGTACTTCGATCCCGCCTTCCAATCGGAGATCACGCGCACGCCGAACGAGTACCTGCTTCGCAGCTCGGGATTGGTGATGGCTTCCCAGAGCTTCTCCGGCGTGGTCTTGATGTAGATCTCGAAAACCTTTTCCATCGCCCGTTCCTCCTCCAACTGGTGTTTGAGCCCGGTCAGTGTCGCGGCCCATGGCTCGGCGTATTTGCTCACCCACCGGTCGTGGACGAGCCGGATCGGGACGGCATTCAGAAAGTGCAGCTTCTCGCGTCCCCGTCGTTTCGTCACGACGAGCCCGGCCTCCTCGAGTACGCGCAGGTGCTTCATCACGCCGAAGCGCGTCATCGGAAGCCGTTGCTCGAGCTCGGTGAGCGTCTGCCCGTCGTGCTCGTAGAGCTCATCGAGCAGACTGCGACGCGTGGGGTCGGCGAGCGCCTTGAATATGTCGTCCATGGGCGAATAATAGGTGACCATTTGGTCACGTGTCAATGGTTGGGCGAAAGCCTCGCGATCGAGAGCGCACTATCATGCGCACATATGGGGCAAGCACCGAGATTGGCGGCGATCTACGACATACACGGGAATCTCCCGGCGCTCGAGGCCGTGCTCACTGAGATCCGTGCCGCGGAGATTGACGAGATCATCGTGGGCGGCGACGTAGTCCCAGGCCCGATGCCGCGCGAGACATTGGATCTGTTGCTCGCGCTGGATCCTCCCGCTCGATTCATTCTGGGCAACGGCGATCGCGTGGTGCTCGCGCAGATGGACGGCGTCGAGCCGGATGAGGTGCCTCCACCCTTTCGCGACGTGATCCGCTGGACCGCGCAGCAGCTCGACTCTCGGCACGGGGCGGCGGTCGCGTCGTGGCCCCGTCACTTTGCAATCGAGATCGAATCTCTGGGCAGCGTGATGTTTTGTCACGCGACTCCGCGCAACGACACGGAGATCTTCACGCGCCGGACGGACGAGCGGCGACTGATACCCGTGTTCGAGGGTGTGGACGCCGGCATCGTCGTATGCGGGCACACACACATGCAGTTCGATCGCATGGTCGGAGCGAAGCGCGTCGTGAACGCGGGCAGTGTGGGGATGCCGTTCGGAGAGCCGGGAGCGTATTGGCTACAGCTCGGACCCGACGTGCAGCCGCGTCGCACGCCGTACGATCTTGCGGCCGCCGCGGATCGCATTCGGCGAACGAAGTATCCCAACGCCGAGGACTTTGCGCTGCGCAACGTGCTGCAGCCGCCGTCCGAGCAACAGATCCTCGATGCGTACGCGAAGGCCGAGCTCCACTAACATGATGATACGGCAGCCGCTGTCATGACGGTTGCTCGTGCTCCAGGAATCTCTCGTAGCGCCTCGCCGCCGCCCCGATCGCGCGCGCATCGCGGAAGCTCAGCGGCGCGAACGGAAGCGGCGTCACCGTGAGCGCTTTCCGTGTGACGGCAGCGCGCCATGTTCCGATCACGCGTCCGCGAGCGACGATCGTCGGCATGAACATGCCATTGTTGCCCGGAACTACTTTCGGCGCGTGCGCGAGATCGAGCGCGGCGCTTCGATCGGTGTAGCCAAGCAGGTACTCATCGAAGCCGGGAAGCAGGTAGAGCCCTCCGGCGGCACGTCGCGCGGCGGCGCTCACGTCTGGCGTATTCCGCGACGCGAAATACGTGCTTCCCCCGACGTGCTCCTCGCGCAGCTCCGCCGCCATCATCGCCACGCCCGCCCGCGCATCGCCGAGCGTGAGTCCGGACCACCACGCGAGATCTCGAATCGTTGCGGGCCCGTGACCGCGAAAATATCTCGATGTCAGCTCAGCGAGCGCCTCGTCGCGGTCGAGCGAGCGTGAGCTCGGAATCCACTCATCGAGCAGAGCAAAGGTCGGCTGCTTGTCACGGTGCGGCCCGAAGCACAGAAGACCCTCCTGCGACAGCGTGGAGAGAATGTGGATTCCGCGTTGATTCGCCGGCGTGATCTTTGCGCGCTCGAGCACCTCGTACATCGCGGCGCGCGTGAGCGGCGAACCGTCGCGCAACGCCTTCACGAAGGCCTTTCTGCTGCGCGACAACACCGCATCGTCGATCCCGAGCTGGCGCATGCGACCGGCCAACCCTTTTATCATGCGCGGGGACAGCAGCGCCAGCATCCATTTGACATCCGCCGCGGCGACGAAGTGCAGCGTCCGGCGCATCGGCCACGTGCGAACGATGCTGCGCTCGGCGATCGCCTCCTCGATCTGCGCGATCGTCGAGCCGGGCAACCGCAGGCCGATCGACCAGAGCGCACCGCGATAGTCCTGCGCCTGAAGGGCCAACAGTCGAGTGACCACCTCCGCGGGGCTCGTGCCGATCGCATTCGTGATCTGTTGATTGGCGAGACGAATCGTGACGATGTCGCGAGGGTTCATGCGTCGAGCTCGGGATCGGCAGAGAAGAGAATGCACACCCTCCACGAGTGGAGTGGAGGTGTCAATCGAAGCGATTTACCAGCTATCTGGCACTGCATGTACAGTCGCGCGCAGAATGCGATGCGATTGGCGCATCAGCGTATCCAACCTCATGCCCCTGCGATTATACTGTGCGCGCACGCGTGAGCGAAGATGTCGCTCGAATGAGGTGAACTGGAACATGATGGAGACATGAGCGGAGCGCGAGAATTCGCAAGCGTCGGCAGCCGTCATCACTCCGTGATTGGCAGATTGCTCGCATCGTTGCCGAAAAGCCTCATTCATCT
>JAQBQC010000542.1 GCA_028287205.1 Gemmatimonadota bacterium | reverse complement strand
GCGATCTCCGCAGCGAAGATGGCGGGAGCGTGTTCACCGCCGTGTTCGACGGACGCGAGGAGACCGAGATCCGTCTGCGCGTGCCCGGCACACACAACGTGCTCAACGCGCTCGCAGCGCTCGGCCGCGGACACGCGCTCGGCGTTCCCCTCGAGGCGATGGCGCCGGGGCTCGCGGCGTTCGGCGGTGTCGACCGGCGCTTTCAGCGGCTCGGCGAAGCGCGCGGCGTTGCGGTCGTCGATGACTACGCGCACCATCCCACGGAGATCCGCGCCACGCTCGCGGCGGCGCGCGCCGCGTACCCGGGGCGCCGCATCATCGCCGCCTTTCAGCCGCATCTCTACTCGCGCACGCGCGACTTCGCCGGCGACTTCGGCGGCGCGCTCGCGACTGCGGACACGATTTACCTCACCGAGATCTACGGCGCGCGCGAGAAGCCGATCAGCGGCGTCACAGCCGCGCTCATCGATGGAGCGGCCCGCGATGCGGGGCGCGCGGTGACGTGGCGTGGGGAGCGCACCGCACTCGCCGCGGCGCTCGCGGCGGGCACCGAGCCCGGCGATGTCGTGCTCACGCTCGGCGCGGGCGACATCACGCGCACGGGCCCTGAGCTGCTCGCCCTGCTCTCGGCCGCCCGATGACGCGGCTGCCTGCCATCCCTGTCATTCGCTGGCGCGCGGTGGGCATCGTCGCTGCGGCGGTCGTGCTCGTGGCCGCCCCCTGGTGGGGACCGTCGCTCCTCTCGCATCTCTCGTTCTTTCGCGTGCGCAACGTCGAGGTCTCCGGCTATCGCTACCTGCAGCCCGACGACGTGCTCAAGCGACTGAAGCTCGACACGACCGCGAGTGTGTGGACCGACCTCGGTGAGCTGGAGCACCGCGTCGAATCACATCCGCAGATAAAGTCCGCAACAGTGGATCGCGATCTTCCCGGCACGCTCGTGGTTCGCGTCACCGAAAATGCACCGATCGCCTACGTCGCGACCTCGCAAGGCTTGCGGGCGGTCGACAAGGATGGTCGCTTTCTCCCGATCGATCCGAGTCGGATTGCCATCGATCTGCCGGTGCTCGCCAGGGCGGACACCGCGCTCCTGCATTTGCTCGCTAACGTCCGAAGTGTGAGTCCTGCGCTCTTCGGTGAAATCAGCGACATTCGGAGAACGGGAGGTACCGACATCGCACTCACGCTACCCGCTGCACAGGTTCGGGCGCTCGCGAGCATCTCCGCGCAGCGTCTGGCCGACATCATCCCCGTCGAGGCGGACCTCGCGCGCCGCAAGGCACGCGTGACCGAGCTCGATCTGCGCTTTCGTGATCAGGTCATCGCCAGGACGCAATGAATCCCGAACGATTGGTCGCCGGGCTCGACATCGGCTCCTCCCGCACCACCGCCATCATCGCCGAGGCGGTCGGTGACTTCCCTCACGCGCCGTCGCTCAAGATTCTGGGCGTTGGCAACGCGCGCACGGCTGGCATGCGGCGCGGGGTAGTCTCCGACATCAAGGAGACCACGCAATCCATCCAGAAGGCGATGCGCGAGGCCGAGCGAATGGCGGGCGTGCAGGTGGATGGCGTGTACGCGGGGATCGCGGGCGAGCACGTGGAGGCGATGAACAGCTCGGGCGTCGTTGCGGTGAACGGCGACGAGGTGACGCGCTCGGACATTGAGCGGGCGAACGAGGTCGCGCGCACGCAGCCGATCCCGACCGATCGCGAGCTGCTCCATGCGATCCCGCAGGAGTATCGCGTCGACAGGAATGCGGGAATCCGCGATCCCGTCGGCATGAGCGGCATGCGCCTCGAGACGGAGATGTACCTCGTCACGATAGGCTCGTCACCCGCGCTCAACCTTCGCAAATCCATCGAGCGCGCGGGCTACAAGGTGCGTGAGCTCGTGCTCGAGCCGCTCGCGAGCTCCTTTGCCGTGGTCACCGACGAGGAGAAGGAGCTCGGCGTCGCGCTCGTGGAGATGGGCGCCGGTACGACCGATCTGGCGATCTTCCACGAGGAGAAGATTCGGTTCCTCGGCACCATCGCGTACGGCGGTGCGCACGTGACGAGCGACATCGTGCACGGCATCGGTGTCACGCAGGCCGACGCTGAGCGTCTGAAGGAAAAGTACGGTTGCGCGTACGAGCCGATCTTCGCAGAATCGGACGAGGTCATCACGCTTCCGAGCACGGTCGCGCAGGGCGACCGCGAGATCAAGCGCGAGCTGCTCGCGCACATCATTCACCAGCGGATGGACGAGATCTTCGGGCTCGTGAATCAACAGATTCGCGATTCCGGCTTTGCGGGGCGTTTGAGCGCTGGCGTCGTGCTCACGGGTGGCGCGTCGGCGATCATGGGAGCGGCTGAGCTGGCGAGCGATGTCTTCGGCACCGGTGCGCGCGTGGGCTCCCCGGCGGCGAGCGTGGGCGGATTGAGCGATGCCGTGGAGGCGCCGCGCTTTTCCACCGCGGTGGGCCTCGCGCTCTTCGGTGCGCACCGCATGACGCTTGGCGGGGCAGGGTCCGTTGCGTCAGGTAAGCGTAAGGCTATGTCATCGCCGGGCGTGGATCGCATCGCACAACGTGTCAAGACTTGGTTGCAGGATTTTTTCTAGATGTATGGTCGGCCGACCAAATGAGTTATCCACATACGAATAACCGTTATTTGTTAGTGTGCTATTCGGAAGTGGGCATTATATTCACGCAGCTTTTGATACCTGCCCGTGACAGCTGCTTGAATCTCCTCGCAGTGCCGCCATCCGTTTGCAGGAACTTCTACTTCCTGGAGTCCTCCCCGCCATGATTTTCGAGTTCGAGGAGAACACCTCGCAGAACGCCCGCATGAAGGTCGTCGGCGTCGGCGGGGGCGGCGGGAACGCGGTCAACCGGATGATCGAGGAGCATCTCGAGGGCGTCGAGTTCATCTCGGTGAACACGGACGCGCAGGCGCTCCTGAGCTCGAAGTCCGACGTGAAGATCCAGATCGGAAAGAAGCTCACGCGAGGGCTCGGCGCCGGTGCGCGTCCCGAGATCGGACGCCAGGCCGTCGAGGAGAATCGCGATGAGGTGCTCCGCGTGCTAGCGGGCGCGGATCTCGTCTTCGTCACCTGCGGAATGGGTGGCGGCACGGGCACGGGCGCGGCGCCGATCGTCTGCGAGATGGCGCGCGAGGCCGGTGCGCTCTGCGTGGGCATCGTGACCAAGCCGTTCCTGTTCGAAGGCCGCAAGCGCATGCGTCAGGCGGAGATGGGAATCGCCGAGATGCGCAAGCACGTGGATACGATGATCACCGTGCCGAACGAGCGGCTGCTCGCGGTGGTGGGCAAGGGCATTCCCTTCGGCGACGCGCTCAAGAAGGCCGACGAGGTGCTGCTCCACGCAACACAGGGCATCTCGAACCTGATCAGCGTCACTGGACTCGTGAACGTCGACTTTGCCGATGTGCGCACGGTAATGCAGAGCGGTGGCTCGGCGCTCATGGGCACGGGCATCGGACGCGGCGAGAATCGCGCGACCGAGGCGGCGCAGCAGGCGATCTCGTCGCCGCTGCTGGACAACGTCTCGATCTCCGGCGCCACCGGCGTGCTCGTGAACATCACCGGCGGCACCGACCTCACGCTCGGCGAGGTGCACCAGATCAACGAGATCGTGCACGATGCCGTGGGCGACGACGCCGAGATCATTTTCGGCGCTGTGAACGAGCCCGCGATGCAGGGAGAGATTCGCGTCACGGTGATCGCGACCGGATTCGATCGCATCGTCAGTGCCGGTGCGCCGCAGGTGTCGCAGGATGCCCAGCGGAACGCCTCGCAGACGCCCGTGATCCCGTTCCCGAATCAGCGTCCAATGCGCACGACGGTCCCAACGCCGCGTCCTGTGGCGAACGATGGAGGCCGGCGCACCACGCAGCCGCAGCCGGGTGCAAATCCGCAGTCGCCGCAGGAGAAGGCTCAGGATCTGAACGACATGGAGATCCCGACTTTCATCCGGCGGCAGATGGATTGAAGAAGCCCACGCCGCGCGCGGTGACCACAGTGGTCGCCGTGGCGCTCGCTGCGTGGGCCCTCTCCGTGGATCTGCCGAAGCCCTGGCTCGACGCTCCACATCCAATCGACACTGACGCGCTGCAGTCCGGCCCGAGTGACTCCGAGTCACTCGCGGCCGTGAGTGATACGCTGCGCTTCGGCGAAACCCTCGGCGCGCTGCTCTTGCGTCGCGGCGTGACATCCGAGGCGATGCCGCGCGTCATGGATGCGAGCGCGCTCGATGCGCGGCGCATCCCGGCCGGGATGCCTGTGACCGTGCGATCGGACTCCAGCGGAGCCGCGCCGCGCGAGATCGTCTTTCAGCTCGCGCCGGACCGGCTGCTCCACGTGCGCCGGACGGGCGACTCGACCTGGACGAGCCGCGAGGAGCGTCTGCCCTGGGTCACGGACACTCTCGTGGTGAGCGGCCGCATCGATGAGAATCTGTATCAGGCGCTCGACGACAGCGCGACGGTGCTGCCCAAGGGGGCGCGGGCCGAGCTGGCGTGGACGCTCGCGGACATCTTCGAGTATCGCGTGGACATGAGCCGCGAGCTGCAGCCGGGCGATGAGTTTCGCGTGCTCTTCGAGCGGCAGGTAGGCGCGAACGGACAAACGAAGATCGGACGCGTGCTCGCGGCGCGCATGGTGCTTTCCGGCACGACCACCGAAACCGTGCGCTTCGATGAAGGCAGCGGCCGCGCCGCGTACTTCGACGCGACGGGGCGCTCGATGCAGGCTGCCTTTCTGCGCGCGCCTCTCGCCTTTCGCCGCATCTCGAGCGTGTTCGGGCTGCGAAAGCATCCGATTCTCGGCATCTGGCGGCGGCATCAGGGCACCGACTATGTCGCGAGCTCGGGGACACCGGTGCGCACCATCGGTGATGGCGTCGTCACGTTCGCTGGGGTTCGCGGCGGCTACGGAAATCTGATCGAGATCCGTCACCGAAGCGGGTTGGTGAGCCGCTACGGACATCTGCGTCGCTTCGCGTCTGGAATTCGCTCCGGTCGTGCTGTCACGATCGGGCAAACGATCGGCTTCGTCGGGATGACGGGTCTCGCGACCGGTCCGCATCTGCACTTCGAGCTGCTCGTGGACGGCACGCAGCGCGATCCCTCCGTTGCGCTGAAGAAGAGCGCGGGCGTGCCGCTCGCGCCTGCCGACCGGCCGCGCTTCGACGCGCAGCTCGCCGTTCTCCTCGCGAGTCTCGGCAAGGCGCACGCGTAGCACGGGCGCGCCGAGCTTTGCGCTCGGCGCCCACCGCGTCACGTTTCTCCCATGCTCGCTTGGCTTCTTTCGCTGCTGCTCGCGGCGCTGCTGGCGTGGTGGTCGTACCGTGCGCCGGCTTCGGGAGAGGGCCAACGCGCGCGGGGGCTAGCCGTGCTGCGTACGCTCGCCTGGATCATCGTGCTCGCGCTGCTCTTCGATGCGCCGGCGGGTCCGCGTCGTGCCGTGCCACCCATCGCGGCGCTCGATGTGTCCGAGAGCTGGCTGCGCGGCGGCGACAGCGCGCTCTGGCGGCGCGGGATCTCCTCGGCGCGTGGTGCGTCGTCCGAGCTCCTGCTGTGGGGCGACTCGGCCCGCACCGGATCGGCGCCGTCTATCCCGCGCGATGCGGCTACGCGAGCAATGCCACTCGCGGAGCGTGCACTCGCCGTGGGGCGCCCGCTCGTGCTGATCACCGATGGTGAGCTCGACGACCCCGCCTCATTGACGTCGCTCCCCGCGGGCTCGCGCGTGGAGGTGCTCGCGCATCCGGCAGCGATCGACGCGGCCGTGATTGCGCTCGATGCGCCGCGAGCCGTCGTTGCGAACGACACGCTCGAGGCGCGAGTCACTGTGCGCGCGGGGGAGCTCCCGGTGCGGGGAGCGACGCTCTCGCTCGTGGCTGGGAGCGATGTGATTGCGACGATGCCGATCGACTCGCTCGCGGGCAGGGTGGAGCGCACGCTCACGATGCACGGCCGCATTCAGGGCGCCGTGCGCAGCGTGCCGCTCGCGGCGGTCGTGACGGTCGCCGGCGATGTCGAGCGCCGCAACGACACGCTCGCGACCGCGGTGCAGGTGGCGCCGGCGGCGGGTGCCGTGCTCGCGTCCACCTCGCCGGACTTCGACGCGCGATTTCTGATTCCCGTGCTGCGCGGCGCGGTCGCGCTGCCCACGCGCGCGTACTATCGCGTCGCGCCCGGAATGTGGCGACAGGATGGCACGCTCGCGGCAGTGAGTGAGGCGACCGTGCGCGCTGCGCTCGCGGAGGCGCCGCTCGCGATCATCCACGGCGACACAGCGCTCTTCGGCGCGCCGCGAGCTGTGACGAAAGGATCGCTGTTGCTGTACGCACCGTCCGCCGACACGATCGGCGAATGGTATCCGGTTGCCGCGCCCGCGTCGCCGGTTGCAGCGGTGCTGTCGGGTGTGCCGTGGGACAGCCTCGCGCCGCTCAGCGTTTCCGCCGGCGTGCACGGCGACTGGGCCGCCTTGCTCGCCGCACCGGCACGCAGCTCCGATCGCCGCATCGCGATCGCGGGCAGCGAGAGTGGGCGCCGCACGGTGATCGTCGGCACGTCCGGACTCTGGCGCTGGGCGTTTCGCGGCGGCGTGAGCCGCGACGCCTATGCCACTCTGTGGGGCGGTATATTTGATTGGTTGACCGCGGAGCGCCCAGACCCGCGTGCGGCGCTTCCGGCCGATGCGATCGTGCGCGCGGGCGATCGCATCCGATGGAGGCGCGGAACGGGGAACGACACGCTCGTGCGCGTCGAGATGCACAAGCGCGGCGAGGCGCGCACCGACACGCTGGCGTTGCACTTTGCCGGTCCGGGCGCGCTGGCCGAGAGCGGGCCCCTCGACGCTGGAGTGTACGAGACGCGGGTGAGCGGAGGCACAT
This sequence comes from Gemmatimonadota bacterium, assembly GCA_028287205.1. Classification (GTDB taxonomy): domain Bacteria; phylum Gemmatimonadota; class Gemmatimonadetes; order Gemmatimonadales; family Gemmatimonadaceae; genus FEN-1250. The sequence goes on along the minus strand of JAQBQC010000542.1, from coordinate 822 downwards.
CGCTGCTCATCGTGAACGCCTCGCGGGAGCTGCTGCCGCGTCGCGCGAACGTGCGCACGGGAGCCGTGGGCGGCGCCGCTCCGTTCGGCGATCAACCAAGACTGCGCGACTATCACTGGATCTATCTGCTGCTGCTTGCCGCCCTGTGCGCCGAGTGGCTGCTTCGACGACACTTCGGATTGCGATGACGCGCGCGGCGAGAGCCGCTGCGCGAGGAGACAGAATGGCGAGAATCATGCGGCGCGAGGGCGATGTCTCGAGGCGCTCGCTCTGGCAGAAGATCAAGGACGTTGCGCTGCTCGACGTGGGCGTGCTCGGTCGCGGCGGCGTCAGCGCGGGGTCGCTCGAGCAGCTCGAGGAGCTGCTTCTCGAGGCGGACTTCGGCGTGCCGGTGACGCTGCGGCTCGTGGCCGAGGTCGAGGGCCGTGCGGCCAAGGGCAAGGCGAAGACGGAGGATGAGTTTCACGACGCGCTGCGTGAGGGCGTCGAGAAGGCACTCCGCGCGGGCAAGAGCGATCCGTCGCTCGCGTTCGCGACCACATCGCCCACCGTGATTCTCGTGGTGGGCGTCAATGGCGCGGGAAAGACCACGTTCATCGGGAAGCTCGCCACCCGTCTCGCGCGCGAGAGGAAGAGCGTGATGGTGGCGGCTGGCGACACCTACCGCGCCGGCGCGATCGACCAGCTTCGCGTGTGGGCCACGCGCGCAGGCGCGCAGTTCATCGGGAGCACGGCGGGCGCCGATCCGGCATCCGTCGCCTTCTCCGCGATCGACGCGGCCATTGCGCGCAACGTCGATGTCGTCATTATCGACACAGCCGG
>JAQBQC010000154.1 GCA_028287205.1 Gemmatimonadota bacterium | reverse complement strand
AGTCGTCTGGACACCGTGGACGGGCCATTCGATGTGAATGTCTGGCGCTACGAAAAGCGCCTCACGCCGACGACGAGCGACTCGGCATCACGCGATTGATCGACCGGCACAGGCGCGCCGTGATGGTTCGTCGAATGGAGATCGTCGTCGCGAGCGCGGCACCACCGCCATAGCGGCCATGAGCCGTGCCCGCGAATACGACATCCTGCCGCTTATTGCTCGGCGACCGCCGTGCCCTCGAGTGCCTGGAAGGGCGCACGCGCGTTGGCCTCGATCAGCGCACGATTGGCTGCGACCGTGGGATCCAGCGTCGCCCCGTTCGACACGAACCAGGACGCAACCGGCAGCGTGACGCGCACCGGGATCGCCGCCGGCGCAGTGCCGGCCACTGTGACGGGCGGCGACAGCGCCTCCCGGAAGCTGCCCGTGATGGTGAGAGGCAGAGTGAACGTTGTCCCGTTGTACGTTCCGCTGATCTGCATCGTCGCGCCACTCGGCCACGACGCATCGAGCCCCGTCGTGCTGCTGCTCGGCGATACCACCGAGATCTCCGCCGAGGAGTAGGTGCCGACGGACACGTCCTCTGTGGCGAAATCCGTGGCGCCGCCGTTGAGCGGCACCGTCACCAGCTTCGACGCCGCACCCGTCGTGCTTCCTCCCGTTGCGTCGCTTCCGCCGGCACCGCCCTGGCAGTCGACGCAACCAAATTGGTCGCCGTTGCCGAGTGAGGCTCCGCCGGCCACGATCTTGAAGGACGTGATCTGGAGGGCGGCTCCAGAGGTGGCCGATGCAACCGGTGTCCTGGCCGCTACCTGGAATCCCACGGCATGCGTCGCCTTGGGCGTGGTGGTGGGTGATGAGCACGCGACTGCGGCGAGTGCGGCTGTGGCGACTGCTGCTGCGACGAGGGTAAATCGGCGCGGAGCGTGAGTGATCTGATCGGTCTGCATGGCTCTCTCTCCTGTATTGTGCATCACGACGTATGCGCTCCGATGCCTCTCATCAGCGCGCTCGGCGAGGATTGAGCGCATCAGATTCGATTTTGTGACAGGTCTCGATCGACTGGCAAACGGGTAGCACCCAACGGGATGACGTAGGCTCCCGTGCTGTCGAGTGCGCCGGTCGTGCGGATGCGTGTGCCGTTCTTGGTGAAGACGGTGCGCCCATCGATGCGCACGATTGCGCGGCCTACCGTGGAAGGGAGCATCACCTCGAACGTGGCATTCGAGCCGACGCTGTCGATGGTGACGCCGTGGAGCGTCAGCCGATACGCCGCGGTGCCGCCATGATTGGTCACGCGCACCATGGGCGTGTCCACGACCGTGACACGGACTCGACCCTGCACGCCTGCACGCGAAAACACGATCTCCACGCGAGAGCCTGCGGGAAACGACACGCCGACATTGGGAGTCTCGCGTGGAGCGATCGGAGCCTGCGTGACGGGATGCGGGATGGTGGCCGCGGAGTCCCTCGTGTGAGCGAACAGATGCTCGACGTACGCACGCACCGGAGAGCCCGGAACAGCGGCGACTGCGGCTGCACTCACAATGAGGATGCCGATTCCGGCTGCGATCGCACCGCGGATCCCGCGCGTGCCTCTCCTGGCGGCGGCGCGTGCGATCACGGCATTCACGCTCGCCGTCGGAAGTCTGCGATCGATGAGGCTCAGAAGCTCTTCGTCGCGTTCGTGCGCGGCGCGCATTTCCGCGATGCTATGCTGGCACTCCGCGCAGCTGCGCACGTGGGCCAGCACATCGCTCTCGCGCGCGCCGAGCGGCTCGCCGTCGGCCAATGCCTGCAGGTCCATCGTGGAGGGGTGCATCATGGCTTCTCCTCCAGTGCACGACGGAAGGCGATTCGTGCTCGCGCGAGCAACGTACCGACGCTGCTTTCGACCAGACTCAATACCGTCGCCAGCTCGCGGTAGCTGTAGCCTTCGTGTCGCAGCAGCAGCAATTGCCGGTCACGCTCCGAGAGCTGGTCCAGCGCGGCGCGCACCGCACGTTGGCGCTCATCGCTTTCCAGCGCTGCGTCGGGAGCGGGAGGCGCATCTGCCAGCGTGTAGGCCGGATCGCGCCTGGCCAGCAGGCTGCGGCGGCGGGTCGCGCGCCGGCACTCATCCCGAAAGAGATTATGCGCCACCGTTACCAGCCACGCGCGTGCGTCGGCCGGCATCTCGCCCCGCTGGTACAGTCTCACGAATGTCTCCTGCGCGATATCCGAAGCGAGCGCCGCGTCGCCGGACAGCCGGTGCAGATACCGGATCAGCTCGGGAAACCGCGTCGCGAACGCTGCTCGAAAATCGCCCTCGAACGGTGATTCGCTCATGGAGGTGCGATGTCCTCGGGCCCGTCTGGCCGCGCGATTTGCCCGATACCTTCGATCGGCGCGCTCGACGAGAATTGAGCGCGCCAGCATCCAGCTTTGTGACAGATCGAACGGCGCGCGAGAATTCCCCGCTCGTCAGTAGCGCCACTCCAGTCCCAGCACCAGCGAGCGGGGCGCGAGACCGATCGCCTGGCGGCTCGCACCAGCTGTCGCCTGAACGAGCGCCGCAGTGTTGGTGCGATCGAACACGTTGATGACGCCAAGCGACGCCGCCACCATTCCGTCCGGTGCGAGCAGCGTCGGCCGCCACTCGTGCCGAACTCCGACATCGACACGCCAGTACGCGGGAAGGCGTGCGCCGCCAAGCGCGCCGGCCAGCTGTTGCGGACTGCCGGCGAGGTTTCCCGCGCCGTGCAACATCGGCGACGGAGTCCAGTCGAACGCACCAAGGCCCACACTCGAAGGGCGTCCGGAAGCTCCCCATCCCGCGATGCGAAGGGTCGTCTGCGGATCTACGCGCAATCCGGCCGATGCACTCAACGTGCGACTGATGCCGAACATCGGGTCGTAGCTCGTCGGTCCGGAGCGGCGCGTGGTGTTCTCCATCGAGTAGCCCACGCTCCACACCAGGTGCTCCCCGTGATGGGTGGCCGAGATGCCCACTCCTCTCGCGAGCCCGCTTCCGATCTCGTACGCGCCCACGCCAAACGGTTGAGCAGTCGCGGGCGCCACGAGCAACAGACCGTCCAGCTTGCGCGCATAACCGTCGAGTTGGAGATTCACGCCGCCAAACCGTGCATCCGCTGAGAGGGCCAACTGGTCCGAGCGCCCCACCGGCGCTCCGCCTCGAGAGGCCGTGACGGGAAGCGACACGCCGACGATGCCGTCGAGCAACGACTCCTCGTTGCGAAGAGACTGCGATTGCTGGTGCATTCGCGCGAATCCCGCGGAGAGAAGGAGGCGTGAGGATGCGCGGAATTGCATCGCGACGCGCGGCTCGACGAGACGCCACGACGAGCCGCCCACTGGCTGCCGAGCTCCGGCGACGAGCGTCCACCGGCGCGCGAGCTCGCGGCGCGCCTGAACGAACACGGACACCAGCGGCACTTGCGTGCTCATCGCGAACACCGTTTGTGATGTGTCGAGCGGCGTGAGTGGGTCCGCAGCGATGCGATAGCCGTCATGAATCCGCTCCGCATCCGCGCCCGCCATGAAGTCGGTACCGCTCCACGTCCACGAGGTGAGGCCGCCGACGCCTGCGCTCGACCAGTCGTTCGTCAGGCGAATCGGGCTGGACGTGCGGGCCCACGTGCTGGTACCTGCGAATGAGCTGTGCCACGCGCGCAATTGCCATCGTTGCGTGCTGTCATCGACACTCCAGACGATACCCTGCGTGCCCGTCGACCATTGAAATTTATTCTGCGCGGATGGGGGAGCCGGCCACTGATTATCGATGGCGGTCGACGACTGATGGACCACGAGCGACTCGAACGCCAGCCGGTCCGAGCTCCCGAGCGCAAGAAGCTCGAGATGACCGCGTCCCAGACGCACCGTCGCTTTTCCCAATGCGTCCGCGTACGCCGTGCTCCTCGGCTGGCCGTCGCCCACGGGATAGAGCTCACTGAGGCTGCGTCGCGCCGACAGGAGCAGCGAGCCGCCGCTCCACGGGAGTGGCGCGGCGACCGTTTGCCGAATTCCGCTCTGATCCATCGCGCCGCTCGCAGTGAGCCGCGATGGACGCGAGTCATCGGTGCGCATCTCCACCACGCTCGACAGCGCCCCGCCGAACTGCGGCGCCGGCACGGCCCCGTGCAATGTGGCCGAGCTCACCGCGTCGGGATTGATCGCGGTGAGCGTCCCGCCGCCGTGATAGAGATTGTAGACGGGAATGCCATCCACCATCACGAGGTTCTGGTCCGAGGAGCCGCCGCGCACGTGCAGCGTCGACATGAGCTCAGGTACGGCGCCGACGTTTCCGAGTGCGGCGAGCGATTGAAGAACATCCGCAGACGCCAACGCAGGATTCGCGTGGAGATCGCTACCGCTGATCGCGCGAAGACCGGGCTCCGCCCAGATGGGATCGCGGTCGCTGCCGGTGGCGGGCCATTTCGCGGTGGAGCGAACCGTGAGCTCGGAAAGCGGATACGGCTGCGGCGTGAGCACCACGTCGACACTCAGGGGCGCGGAGCCAACCACCACGTCGAGCGTACGAGGAACATATCCCAGACGCGAGACTCGCAGATGAAACGTGCCGGCGCCGGCGAGCTGCAGTGCGTAGACGCCTGCGGAGTCGGTGCGGACTCTCGAGACCTCGCCCACTACTTCTACGAGGGCAGCGGCCAGGGGCGTTCCGTCGTCGCTCGCGCGTACCGTTCCGCGGACGAGCGTGGTGCTGTTCGCGGGACCGAGCATCATGGCCAGCAACAGCGCGAGCATGCGATGTCACTCTCCTCGATCAGGCAGGGCGTGCAGAGGCGGGTGACCACGCGATCACCGCTGCGGCAGTGCGGCGATCGCGGGGAGGGGTCACTACGAAATTCTTAGCATCGTGAAACACGCGACGCCAGTGCGCCTCCTGGTCGTGCATCACTTTCAGCCGTTGATATCGCAACGCTGGCTACTCTCCTTCAGCGAGACTGCGGCCGTGCGACAGATTGTAAGCGGGTTAACAGGTTGTGACGGTCGGCTTCGTCTCGCACTTGCATTGCGGCTGACAATTTGCTCCCTCAACTGACACGCCACGCCGCAGGCCCGCGCGGGGGATGACGACTCAGCAGATCGCGCGAGCCCGGTGTCCCTCGCGACCATGCCCCCGATCGATGGCAACGCACCACCGAAACCGAACCGACGTCGGCCGACTGGCGACCAAGCTCCGCGAGTACGCCAACCGCTCGGACGCTCCGATCTTCGCACTGCCGCGCCGCGGCGCGATCGTAGCGTTCGCCGACGCAGCGTCGAGGCGCGCGCCATGCGGGTAGCCATGATCTCCACACCGTTCATCTCTGTTCCGCCACGCGGCTATGGTGGAACGGAGCTCGTCGTGCACGAGCTGGTGGAGGAGCTGTATGCGCGAGGACATGTGGTCACGCTCTTCGCGACGGGGGACTCGCGGACATCAGCTGAGCTTCGCTCGCTATACCCAACTGCGCAGTGGCCGCCCAACACTCTCACCGACCTCAATCACGTGTCGTGGGCGTTGCGCCAGGTCAGAGATGGCCGCTTCGACGTGGTGCACGTGCATTCCGCCGTTGCACTCGCCATGACGCGGCTGGTGCCGGATCTCCCCCTCGTGTACACGCTGCACCACCCGCATGACGAATCGCTCTCCGCATTCTATCGCCATTTCCCTCACGCCTTTTACGCCGCAATCTCGGCCGACCAGGCGAGTCGCGAAATTCCGTTGCCGCACGTGACCGTCATCCATCACGCGCTCGATTCGTCGGCTTACGCATTGTCCGTTTGTCCGCAGGACTACGTGTGCTTCGTCGGACGCTTCGCCGAGGAGAAGGGCCCTCATGTCGCGATAGAAATCGCGGCCCGAGCGGGCGTCCCGATCCGCATCGCCGGGGAAGTGCATGCGCCCGATCGCGCATTCACCGAGCGCGAGCTCCGACCGCGACTCACAGACCCTCACGTAACGCACCTCGGAAGTATCGACCTCGACGTAAAGCGGCCGCTTCTCCGTGATGCTCGGGCGCTACTCTCCCCCATTTCCTGGAACGAGCCGTTCGGTCTCATCCTCATCGAAGCCATGCTCTCCGGGTGTCCCGTAGTGGCCTTCCGGCGTGGCAGTGTTCCGGAATTGGTGGACCAGGGGATCACAGGCTTCATCGTCGACACCGCGGATGAGATGGTGGCGGTGATACGTGCCGGGGGCCCGCTGGAATCGTTCGATCGTCGCCGCTGCCGCACACGGGCCGTCGAGCGCTTCAGCCGCGCTCGAATGACTGCCGACTACGAGCGGTACTATACGCGCGGCATGGCGACCCATGCTCGAGAGCACGCTCCACGGCGCGCTCCACAGTACGACACCCGCTTCCACCTCGTGCCGATCGGGATCGCCTGAGCATGACATCCTCCATTCCCGGAGCAGACCGTCGTGCGGCGGGCACGTCATCGCATCCGCAGTCCCCCATCTCCATGGAGGAAGCGGTCGGTTATTCGAGGATCGACTGCTCGCACGCGGTGATGGTCGAGCAGGCCGTCGTGTTGAAGCACGATCACGTGTTCCTGCTCGTCGACCAGCACGGCGATGTCGCGCCTCCCGGGCACTGCGCGCTCGGAATGTTTCACGACGATACGCGCTTCTTGAGCCACTACGCACTTCGAGTGGCTGGGGGACCGACGTCGCTGCTCTCCACGCAGCGGCTGCGTCCCTATGCCGCGCAGATCGACCTTGCCATTTCGGATCGTGCGTTCGGGGGTGATGCGTGGGATCCGAAGAACTGCGCGCACATCCGGCGCGAGTTGCTCGTCGAGGATCGACTCTTCGAGCGAGTCACGGTGTCGAGCTACCTCCGCGTACCAGTCGACTTCTGGATCGAGCTTTCGCTCGGCGCGGACTTCGCCGACATCTTCGAGGTCCGCGGCTGGAAGCGCCCCGCGCGCGGCCGGTTCTACTCCCCCGAGATCACGAGCGACACGCTCGTCTTCGCCTACGAAGGCCGCGACGGCGAGTATCTGCGGAGCACCGTCTGCTTCGCCACGCCGCCCACCTCGCTCGATGCTCACGGCGCCCGCTGGGAGTTCCGTCTCGCGCCTCACGCGCGACTCGAGTTCGAGTGGCAGGTGCTGCCGAGCGAGCCGGATCTGGAGAAGAAGAAACCGGCGCTG
>JAQBQC010000523.1 GCA_028287205.1 Gemmatimonadota bacterium | reverse complement strand
GAAGACCGCGCAGGCGGTCCTTGCTGACCGTGTCCTTCACGCCCTCGCCGCCGCAATCGAGACGGCCCGTGAGCCCTTCACCCGAGACGAAGAGCAGATTCTTGTAGACCGACACGTCGCTCTGTGAGGCGGGGCAGTAGTACGCCGTCTTGAGCGACGGATGACTCGGATTCGAGATGTCCCAGATCTGATAGCCTGCGTAGCTCCCCTGAATCGCGTAGGGCCCGGTGAAGGCGAGGTCGGAGTTCGTGATCCCAACGAACTTGGCCGACGGCTGCGTGCGCGAGACGACGCGAAGATTCCACACCGCCTCCTGTGCGTTCATGAGGCCGGCCTTGAGTCCTACTCGCGGATCAGGGTTCGGCGCCGTAGCCGACATGCTCGTGACGGGCGACGCACCATCGCCCGACATGGATGACGTGGAGTGCGCGCAGGCGGCCGTGAGCAGAAGCCCGACGGCAATCGGCAGCGCGGGACGACGGACGACGGTCGCGCGCACTGCTGGCCGGCGAGCACGAAGAACGGATGCCATTGCGAAAAACCTCCAGATGGGCGGGGGTGGAACGGGCAAAAACAAATCGACAGCGCGAGGCTACTGCGCGTGCCGATCGAGCGACTGAGCGCTCAGCATCTTCTGCATGCGCGCGATCTCCGTCGTCTGATCGACGTTCACGTCGTTCGCGAACTTGAAGATCACCTCGTCCTGGGCGGCGCCGTAGGTGCCAAACAGGTCCTGCACCATCGAGACGGCGCCCCTGTGGTGCTGAATCATGTCCGTGAGAAAGAGCCGGTCGAATTCCGGGCCTTTGGCGAGATCGAGCTGGTGCATCTGCTCAGCAGTGAGCATGCCGGGCATGAGCATCTCCTGCTCCTTTCCATTCATCATCATCTTCATCGGTCCTGCCTTCGCTTCCGGCACGGACTGATGCCGGTCGGTGAGCCACTGCTGCATCGTCGTGATCTCATCCTGCTGGGCATTGATGATCCGCTCCGCCAGAACGCGCACGGATGAGCCGGCGCCATGCGACGGTGCCCACGATGACATGGCGATGGCCTGCGAGTGATGGCCGATCATCGCCTGCATGAAGTGCACGTCCGCAGCGGTGTATGGATAGCGGATGCTGTCCGCCCGGGCCTGCGCGAGCGCGGCGGCCTCGCCCTGGGCGCTGGCGGGAGACGGAGCCGCAGCTCCGTGATTGGCGGCTGCCTGACCGCTGCATGCAGCGAGTGCGCAGGCCGCGAGGAGCATCGAGGTGGAGCGACTGAGTGGGCGCATGAGGATGTCGTTCGTGGAGCGAGCGATCGGACAGGCCGTCTTCGACAGCTTACGCACAGGCCGCTTGCACCGTTGTCATTGGGTTTGCTGCCCGCGCCCTGCGCGGAATGAGAACTATGCAGCCGGGGTCAGCCTCAAGTCTACCCCGGCGATCGCACCGATGTTGCACCGGGCGACGCCCGGCCCCTCTCGCGGAGTCGGCACTAGACCGGCTCCGCGAGAATGCGGGCTCTCGGGCTCAGTGCCCAATCGGATAATCGTGCGGCAGCGCGTTGCTGATCGCCGTCGCTTCTGCGGAGCACTCGGGGTGCCCGAAGCCGCTCGGACTGTGATCGTTCGCGTCGAGATCGTAGATGATGTTGTCGTCATGCGTCGCGCTCACCCCGGCAGGCACGAAATCGAGATTCAGCCGGTCGCGCGTCTTCCAGCCGATGTTGTGATCCGCGCACGATGCGTCGCCGCTCACTCCGATCCCGCCAATGAGCGTCCCATCGCTCGCGTACAGAGCGAAGCCGCCGCCGAAGACATTGATGCCGCCGATGCGCCCGCCGATCATCGGGTCGTGAGCGGTTCCGAAGTCGCTCAGGTTGCCTCGGTAGGCGACGTCGGGATCGACCGGGTTCGACTCCTGCAGCCCGAACAGCGTTCCGCCCGGCTGTGCGGCCGCGTACAAATTCGCGCTGGACAGCGCGAGCTCGGGAAGGCTGAATGCGTTTCCTGTATTCGCCTTCTGCGCCGAGATCACGCGGCTCCCCTGCCACTGGTCGCCCTCCTTGGCACCCGTGTAGGCGACGGCGACGACCTTGCCGCCGCGATCGACGACCGCGGCCCACATGTCGAGATTGAATCCGCCGTTCGGCGTGTTTCGGGCGAACTCGAGCGCCGCCTGAAGCTCGTCGTGCGTCGGTAGTCGCTCATCCGACCGCGCGCGACTGGTGGCCGCGGTGACCGATGAATCGCTCGAGCAGGCGATGGTGCCTGCGAGTGCACCAAGCGCGAGGATGGAGCGTGCGGCGAGAATGGAACGTCGAGTGGAGATGATGCGATTCATACGTCCTCCGGAGCAGACGTGAGTCGGTGGCGCGCGGAAGCCCGCGCGAGCAACGCCGCGCGGGCCGAGCCGCGATGCCGGCCAGGCCCGCACTCGTGCTGACTGGAAGAACGTAAAACCAGCCCGGAAGCGGACATCCAGCGCGCCTGACGATCGCCGACACAGGCAAAACCTTCGGCGACCCTCGATCGTCTCTTGTCCGGTTGCACGCGCACCGTGATTCGCGGTGCGGTGCAGGCGCCGCTGCACGCCACAACTGGCGACGGCGTCCCGTGACCGCGTTCACATCATTAAGAGGAACTATGAATCGTCGCTCGATCATGATTGCTTCGGCTCTGCTCATCACCGAAGGCGTAACAGCCGCATCCGCGCAGCTGGATGAGGTGCCACATACGTCGTTCGGCGTGCTCGCAGGAGTCAACCTCGCGAAGGTGTCGGGGA
>JAQBQC010000479.1 GCA_028287205.1 Gemmatimonadota bacterium | reverse complement strand
ACTCGCTGCAGACGATGGTCGCCGACTATCAGAAGGTCGAGCCGACGCTGTCGCAGTCCGTGAAGAACACGCGCACGAAGGACCTGCGCGACCGCCAGCAGGCGTATCAGCAGCACGTGCAGGAGCTCGAGCAGACGGCGCAGCAGCGCGAGGCGGAGCTCGTTCGTCCGATCATGGAGCAGATCAACAAGATCATCGAGCAAGTGCGCACCGAGAACGGCTACTCGTTCATTCTCGACGCGGGAAGCCAGGCGGGCGTCGTCGTCGCCGCGGACAGCTCGCTCGACATCACCAACGTGGTGATCAAGCGTCTCCAGGCCGCCGGGCCGGTTGCCCTGAAGGCGGCGCCGATGGCTTCACCGTCCACCACGCCACGTCCCACCGGCGCGGCAACGCAGAAGCCCACCGGCGTCACGCGTCCCAAGTCGACGCCTAACTGACATTGAGCATTCGGTACGGGACTTCAACAGCCTCGGTGGCGTGAGCGAGTCGGCTCTCACCGCCGAGGCTGTTGCCCATCTCGTCAGTGGCACGCTGCGTGGCGAGCGGTCGGTTCGCGTCGTGCGCGTCGCGGCGCTCGATCGGGCGACGCCCGAGGAGCTGAGCTTCTTCGCGAATCCGCGCTATTCGAGCGAGTTCGCCTCATCGCGCGCCGGGATCGTGCTGGTCTCGCCCGAGCTCGCAGATCACGAGGGCGGATCCGCGTGCTGCATCATCGTCGACAAGCCGCAGGAGGCGATGCTGCTCGTGCTCCCTGCGTTGTATCCTCCTCCTCCGCGGGCCACCGGCATCGCTCCGTCGGCGGTGATCGGCAAGGGTGCGAAGCTGGGCAAGGACGTCGCCATCGGTGCGCACTCGGTGATCGGCGAGAACGCGGTGCTCGGCGATCGCGTGGTGATCGGCCCGCTCTGCGATGTGGGCCGCGACGTGACGATCGGTGAGGATTCGCATCTCGTGAGCGGCGTGACGCTCTATCCCGGCACGATCCTCGGCGCGCGCGTGCGGCTGCACGCGGGCGTGCGCGCGGGAAGCGATGGCTTTGGCTACGTGCCGTCGAGAGGCGGCATTCAGAAGATACCGCACGTCGGGCGCTGCATCCTCGAGGATGATGTGGAGGTGGGCGCGAACTCCACGATCGATCGCGGCAGCATCGCGGATACGGTGATCGGCGCCGGCACCAAGCTGGACAACCTTGTGATGATCGCGCACAACGTGCAGCTCGGGCGCATGTGTCTCATCGCGGCACAATCGGGGATCGCCGGCTCGACGCGGCTCGGCGACGGGTGCATGATTGGTGGACAGGTGGGCGTCACCGGACATCTCGAGCTCGGGAACAACGTGAAGCTGGGCGCGGGATCGGGCGTGATGGACGACATTCCCGACGGCGAGATGTGGAGCGGCGCACCGGCGCGGCCACAGCGCGAGTGGCTCAAGGCCACCTCGGCGTTCTACAAGCTCGCCGACCGGTTGCGCGAGATCGAGCGGCAGCTGCGCGAGCGCAAGTCGTGAGGGCGCGCCGACACTCGATCGGCGCCCCGGTCTCGCTGCAGGGGATCGGCTTGCATCTCGGTCGCGAATGCACGCTCACCTTTCATCCTGCGCCTTCGGGAAGCGGCATCATCTTTCGCCGCACGGATCTCCCAGCGAATCCCACCGTGCTCGCGCGGGCGGAGCTGGCGGTGCTCACGGAGCGCCACACGCAGCTGGGCGCGGATGTGGCAGCAGTGCACACGGTGGAGCACGTGCTTGCTGCGGTGGCCGGCCTGGAGATCGACGACATTCGGATCGATCTCGATGCCGCGGAGCCACCGATCCTCGATGGCAGCGCGCGCCCGTTCCACGATGCGCTGCTGAGCGCGGGGATCGTGGACGTCGCGGGCGAGGTCGAGTACCTGCGACTGCGCGCGCCGCTCACCGTGCGCGATGGAAGCTCCACCTACACCGTGGAGCCGGCAGATACGCTGTCGCTCGAAGTGACGATCGACTTTCCGCATCCGCTGATCGGACGTCAGTCGTGCCAGCTTCCCGTTACACCCTCGACGTTTGCGACGGACCTGGCGGGGGCGCGTACTTTTGGATTCCTTCGCGAGGCCGATGCGCTGCGCGCGAAGGGGTTGATTCAGGGCGTCTCGACGGCCAACACTGTAGTCCTCGACGACGACGGTCCGGTCGATACGGAGCTTCGCTGGGATGATGAGTTCGTGCGCCACAAGACAATGGATTTCGTCGGCGATCTTGCTCTCGCGGGAAAGCGCGTGCGCGGAAGGATCGTTGCGGATCGACCGAGCCACCGCGGAACGGTGACGCTCGTTCGCGAGATGTTGAAACGTGCCGCAGAGGAGACGCGGATGTCCGGAGCTGAGGAGATCATCAAGGCGCTGCCCCATCGCTATCCCTTTCTGCTCGTGGATCGCATTCTCGAGCACGAGCCGGGGAAGCGCATTGTGGGGCTCAAGAACGTCACGATCAACGAGCCGTTCTTCCAGGGGCACTTTCCCGGGCATCCGATCATGCCGGGCGTGCTCATCGTGGAATGCATGGCGCAGGTGGGCGGGCTGCTGATGCTCACCGATGTCGGTGACGCGGCGCAGCTCGTCATGTACTTCACGTCCCTCGACAACGTGAAGTGGCGGAAGCCCGTGAAGCCGGGCGACCAGCTGCGCCTCGAGATCGAGATGGTCCAGCGGCGCGGACGGATGTGCAAGATTCACGGGATCGCACGCGTGGACGGCGAGATCGTGTGCGAGGCCGACATGGGTGCCATGGTCCGCGACCGATGAGCGTCCGCATTCATCCGACTGCGCTCGTCTCGGCTGATGCGCAAATCGGAAAGAACGTCGAGATCGGCGCGTTTGCGATCGTCGGGCCCGAGTGTGTGATCGGCGACGGATGCGTGATCGCTCCGCGGGCCACACTCGAGAAGCTCGCGACACTGGCTGCCAACGTGAAAGTCGGAATCGGATCGATCGTCGGCGGAGATCCGCAGGACCTGAAATATCGTGGCGAGCGAACCTACGTCGAGATCGGCGAGGACACGGTGATCCGGGAGTTCGCCACGATCAACCGCGGAACAGCGCATTCGGAGCGTACGGTGGTGGGGCGCGGCTGCCTGCTGATGTCCTACGTGCATCTCGCGCACGACTGCCAGGTCGGCGACAACGTCATCATCTCGAACGGGTCGCAGATCGCAGGGCACGTCGTGATCGAGGACCGCGTCACCATTTCCGGGCTCGTCACCATCCATCAGTTCGTCAAGCTCGGCGCGCACGCGTTCGTCGGCGGCTCATCGAAGGTGACGCAGGATGTTCCGCCGTACCTCAAGGCCGTCGGCAATCCGGTGAAGCTCTACGGCTTGAACTCGGTGGGGCTGACGCGCGCCAACTTCGATCCAGCAGTGATCCGAGAGCTCAAGCGAGCGTACCGGATCTTCTTCCGGTCGGAACTGATCCTCTCGCGCGCGATGGAGCGGGCACGCGAGGAGCTGCAATCGTATCCGGAGGTCGAGCACTTTCTGTCCTTCGTGTCGAAGAGCGAGCGCGGGCTCGCGGTATGAGCTCGCCTCACGCCGGCTGTCGCGTTGCGTGAGGTGCTGGTGGTCGCCGGCGAGGCTTCCGGCGACCTGCACGCCGCAGCGGTCGTCGCGTCGATGCGCCGCCTTGCACCGGAGGTACCGATCGTCGCGGTGGCTGGTGCGCGCACGAAGGCCGCGGGAGCCCTGCTGCTCGAGGACATCACGGCCCACGCAGTGATGGGATTCGCGGGCGTGATCAAGCAACTGCCCGCCCACGTGCGCTTACTGCGCGTGCTTCGTGCGCGCATGCGCAGCGGCAATGTCGGCCTCGTGATGCTCGTCGACTACCCCGGATTCAATCTCCGCGTCGCGAGTGCGGCGCATGCGGCCGGTGTGCCCGTGCTCTACTACATCACGCCCAAGGTATGGGCCTGGCGGGCGGGTCGGCTGAAGGCGATGCGCGACACGATCACGCGAGCCGCCGTGATCCTTCCATTCGAGCAGAGCTTCCTCCGCGAGCACGGCATCGCGGCGACATACGTCGGCAATCCGCTCCTCGATGGCGCGCGCGACTTGCCCTCACGCGCGCTGGCCCGCGCGAAGCTCGGGCTCCCGGAGAATGCGCGCGTGCTCGCACTATTTCCCGGAAGCCGCCGCGGCGAGCTCGCGCAGCATCTCGAAGCGTTCACGGCCACCGCGCTCGAGCTGCAGCGCCGCATGCCCGGGCTGCGCGTGATCGTGGGCGTCGCGCCGGGGATGCGCATCGATGTCGCGCGCGCGCCCTTTCAGCAG
>JAQBQC010000441.1 GCA_028287205.1 Gemmatimonadota bacterium | reverse complement strand
GAGAACGGATCGTCGTGCACGAAGTACTCGAACGCCGCGTCGAGCTGTTCCTCGGGCACGCGCCACGCGACCAGCGCGCCCGGCGCCAGATTCGTCGCCATGAGCGTCTGGCGCACGCGCCGGATGGTTCCGGCGCTCAGCATCGCACGGATTCGCGCGTGCACGAGCTCCTCGCTCACTCCCGAAAGCCTCGCGATCTCCGCGAACGGATCCTCGAGAAAGCCCGCGATCCGATCTTCCGAGATCGCGAGGATGCGCGCATTGATCTCGTCGCCGATGTCCGCGGGAAGAAGGGTTGCCGTCATGACGATGAAGATAATCCACGCAGCACGATGCGCACGGTCGTGCCCTCCCCTTCCACGCTCGCCACCGCGATCTCCCCGCCCCAGCTCTCCACGAGTCGCCGGCTGATCGCCAATCCCAGGCCACTCCCTCGCGTGCGCGTGGAAAAGTGGGGCTCGAACAGCCGCGCCTGCACGCTCGCGGGGATGCCGCTCCCATCATCGCGCACCGCGATCGCCACGCGCTCGCCCCCGCCATCCACGCGCACCTCAACCCACGTGGCGCCCGCGATACGCGAATTCTCGAGCAGGTTCAGCATCACCTCGCGCAGCTCATCCTCGCGCGCGTACGCCATTACCGAATCCGCGATCCCCGCGGTGCGCCAATCGACGCTCCCCTCTCCCAGTCGCTCGAGCTCCACCACATCGCGCACGATCGCGCTCACGTTCAGCGGCTCTGCATTCTGCAGCTCGGACGGTCCCATTCCATATCTGCTGAACCCGCGCGCGATCTCATCGAGCCGATCGATCTCGGCCAGAATGCGCTCCGCGTTCGTCTTCAGAATCGTGTCGAAGTCGGCGCGGGCGTCGGCGTGCGCGCGCTTCAAGTGCTGCACGCCCAGCCTGATCGGCGTGAGCGGGTTCTTGATCTCGTGCGCCACCTGCCGCGCCATCTCGCCCCACGCGAGCACGCGCTGCGCGCGCGCGAGCTCCGTGATGTCGTCGAGCGTGAGCACGGTACCGCCACGTCCGACGGCGAGTCGCGTGAGGCGCGCCTGCAGCTGGCGCCCATGCACGGTCAGCTCGAACTCCTCCTCACTGTCTTCCATCGCTCTCTCGGCGAACGCACGCAGCCGGCGCGCGGTCTCCGCGCCCAGCCCTTCCGCCCTGAGCCCCGGCGGCAGCGGGCGGCCGAGCATCGTCTCCGCGCGCGGATTTGCGAGCGTGATCACGTCGTCCGCGTCGAGCGCAACGACACCGCTCGCGACATTGCGCAGAATCGCAGCCGTGCGGCGCTGCGCGGATTCGAGCGCCGCGCGGCTCTCGCCAAGATCGGCGGCCATGCTTCGAAACGCGGAGAAGACGGGTTGGAACTCGTCAGGCGCACGCGCCGCGAGCGGTGGCTCGCGCTGCCCGCGTGCGATCGCGAGCGCGGCCACGCGCAGGGCGCCGATCGGCTCCGCGAGCGATCGCGATGCCACCTGGCTGAGCGCCAGCGCGGCGAGCGCGCCGAGCACGGTGGCGCAGGCCACGAGCACGGCGAGATCGCGGCGCCGCTGATCGAGCATCGCCTCGGTGCCGCGCGCCGGCGCACCGATCACGTATTGCTCGCCGCGCCCACTCATCGCCACGCGGAATCCGAAGAGCGCGGGCCCGCCCGCAACGTCCTCCATCAGGCTCGCATACACCTCGTGCCCGGCGGCCAGGCTCGCATGCGCGGATGGTGGCAGGTACGCTCCCATGGGTGCGAGCGCATCGAACAGCGGCTGGCTCGCGCCATTCAGCTCGCCGTTGCGATACAGTAGTAGCGGAATGTCCGTGTGCCCCACGAGCGAGGCACCGCGGCGCGCCTCCTCGTCCGTCGAGATTCCGCGCAGCGCCTCCCGCAGCACGAGATCGCGCGACTGGCGATCCTCCGTGCGCAGCCGTTCATAGCTCCACAGCGCGAACGCGAGCGCGGGGATCACGGAGAACGCGAAGAGCACGACGGTGAGCCGCGATCGGTAGCTCGTTCCCCATCGGCGCAGTCCAACGCGCAGTCGCTTGAGCACGCGCCCATCGGGCAGCGCCGCAACCATCCAGAGCGCGAAGAGCAGCACGAGGTCGAGCATAACGGCGAGCGCGCCGCTCTGCAGCAGGATGCCGAGCGATCGGAGCTCGATCTCGATGTGCGCGCGCATCGGGCCCTGCGATGTGCGCACCACGTGATCGCCGTGCATCGAGTTCTCGTCGCGATACCATCGCGTGCCGGTTCGCGCGAGACTGTCGGCGCTCTGCTCTTCGACGAGCGCCACGCTGTACGGTGGCTCGCCCGTCTCGCGATCCTCGAGCCCGAGCAGCGGTGCGAACGGATCGGCCGCGATGAGGCGCGTGCGCGGCGCGACGACGACCGTGGTCACGGAGCTGTCTGGGTGCGGCACCGCGAGCACCCCGAACATTCCGGGAACGCCGAGTCCGGATTGCAGCTGCGTCGTGCCGGTCGCTCGCGCGTTCCCCGCGACCTCGCCGACCGCGCGCACCGGCGGCGTGAGCTGAACGAGCATCACCTCGGCCGTAGGCAATCCGTCCGATGTCCAGCTCATGAGATCCACCGGATAGCCGCTCCCCACGAGATCGGAGCGCATGTACCGCTTCGCGAGCTCCGCTTCGGAGCGCGCCACGGG
>JAQBQC010000435.1 GCA_028287205.1 Gemmatimonadota bacterium | reverse complement strand
GCTCGCGAGAATCTGCGCGTTCTTCTCGTGCCCGATTCCATCCACTGGATCTCCGGCACGATCGCGCGCTCCATCGTCGATCACAACTAGTGGATCGAAGGTACCATCGTGTCCGGAGCTGTGCTCGATGTGATCGCTCGCGAGCACGAGGATCCATTCGCGTCTTTCGATCTCGTTCACTTCGTGTGTCCGTACGCGTCGAAGCGCTGGCTCTCTGTTCTTCGCGAGCGACTTCCCTGCGTGACGAGCCATCATCATGTGAGTGATGATTGGGAGCTGCAGCGACATAACCTGGCCGGGGACGCGATCATAGTGGGCTCGTCGCAATGGGCCTCGGATGCGGAGAGTCGCGGCGCTTCGCGTGCGAAGATCGTGCGTGTACCGTACGGCGTGGACGCCTCACGATTCGTCCCCGCCACTGCAGCGACCCGCAACGCCTCGCGCGCATCGCTGGGCATCGCCACCGATGCAGTCGTGATCGGCTTCTTTGCGAAGCTGAGCAGCAACGAGCGCGATCGAAAGGGAACCGATATTTTTGCAGCCGCCGTTCAGGCTCTCAGCGCGCAGCTCCCGAACCTTGCAGTCCTGATCATTGGCCCGGGGTGGGACGAGCTCGTCGCGCAGCTCCGGAAGGGCGGCGTGAAGTGTGTGTGGCTCCCGTTCGTGAAGGACGGCGATCGCATGCCCGCGATGTATCAGGCGCTCGACTTCTACTGGGTAACCGCTCGTGTCGAAGGCGGCCCGGTGACGCTCCTCGAAGCCATGAGCACGGGCCTCTGTTGCATCACGACGCCCGTAGGGCTCGCAAACGACATCGTCGAGACCGGCGTGAACGGATTTATAGTGCCGTTCGATGATGCGGCCTCATTCGTGGCACAGACCATTGCCTGCGCGAACGATCCGGCCAATCGCGCCATGATTGGAATGCACGCCCGGGAGACGATTCTCACGACGATGGATGTGCTGATCACCGCTCGAGGCGTTCGCAACGCATACGACGTCGCCATCGCCCAGTTTCGCGCTCGGCGCGGTGACGATCGCATAGTCCAGCGTGCCGAAAGGCCGCTGGGCCCCTCTCTCCTCGGGCGCATCTCGGTTCTCGAGGAGCTTGCCTGGGCCGAGGCGCTCATGCTCCAGGGACAGCGAACGTTGGGATTTCGCATCATCGCACAAACGTGGGCGAGACACCCGCTGTCGTCGCTCCCGCCGCGCTTCCTGCTTCGCAACGTGCTTCCCTCACGCCTGGTACGTGCGATGGTGCGGGCGAAGGGCGGAGTCGTCGGCTTGCCGCAATGAGCATCGGTATCTCCGTCATCACCTGCTCGCACAACCCGCGAGCTGATTACCTCTCGCGCGTTTGCGAGGCGCTCCGCACGCAAACCATCGGCGTGGAGCAGTGGGAGCTCGTGCTCATCGACAGCGGGAGCAGCGATCCGCTCCAGGCTCGCATCGATCTCAGCTGGCATCCGCGCTCGCGATGCATTCGCGAAGACCAGGCCGGACTCACGCGTGCTCGACTGCGCGGCATCGCCGAAGCGACGGGAGACCTCCTGATCTTCGTCGATGATGACAACGTGCTCGATCCAGATTTTCTCGAGCAGGCCGTCCGCATCTACAACACGCGTCCCGACATCGGTTCATGGAGCGGCGCCTCGCGCCCCGGGTTCGACGAGCCCGCGCCGAGTTGGACGCGAAGGCACTGGGGGAACCTCGTCATTCGCGATGTTCCGCGCGACATGTGGTCCAATCTTCCCATGCTTCCCGACACGATGCCGTGCGGCGCCGGGCTTTGCGTGCGCCGCGCCGTCGCCGATCACTACGCGGCGCTGCATCGCGATGGCAAACGCCCATTCGCACTCGACCGAAATGGCGCCTCCCTCCTCTCCGGCGGTGACAACGATCTCGCCGCGTGCGCCTGCGACATCGGTATGGGCGTCGGCGTCTTCGGCGCTCTTCGCCTCACGCATCTCATCCCGGCGAATCGGCTTCGCGAGTCGTATCTCGTATCGCTGGCGGAGAACATCGCGCTCTCCACGGTGATCCTGCGCTCGTTTCGCGCGCCCTCCGGCGCGATCGCACCACTCTCCCTGAAAAGGCGCGTCGCGGACTCACTTCGTTCGGCGATCATGAGCTCGCGGGAGCGCCGCGTCTTCAAGGCGGTTCGCCGCGGCGAGCGGCGCGCGCGTGAGCTGCTCGCGTCGATGCCGTCCACAGCATCGCCAAGGCAATGAGCACGGCTGCACCGCGCGCGCACCCAGTCGCGCCGCCCGCCCCATCCAAAGCGAGACCCGTTCGGCGGGTGCTCCACGTCTTTCACTCTCTGGGAGTTGGAGGCGCCGAGATCTGGCTGATTGCGCTGCTCGAGTGGCTCGCGCAGCATGGGCAAAGCCTGCCGATCGAGGTGCAGGTGGACGTGTGCCTCACCGGAGGCGAGCGAGCAATTCTCGATGATCGCGTCGAGGCGCTCGGCGCGAAGCTCCACTACCTTCGCTATGGACGCCGCCAACTCGTGAAGTTTCGAAGGGACTTTCGGCATCTGCTCAGCGCGGGTCGCTACGACGCGATTCACGATCACGCTGACTACGCTGGCGGCATTCACCTCCTGCTCGGACTTGGCCGGCTTCCCGTCGCGCGCGTCGTGCACGTGCACAACCCGTTCGTGACGTTCGACAATGCACTCTCAAAGCGGTTCGCTCGCGCGATCGGACGCGTCGCCGTCAAGCGACTTGCAACCACGGTGGCCGGCACGTCGATGCGCATGCTGCACGACTACGATCTTGCGCCGGACCCCAGTGCGACGCAGGAGCGAACTGCCTTGCACTGTGGATTCGATCTCACGCCATACGCCAGTGATGCCTCCGAAGCGCGCGCGAGCATCCGCACCGAATTCGAATGGCCTCCCTCCTCTAGAATTCTGCTGTTCGTAGGCCGGCTCGAGTCGCATTTCAATCAGAAGAATCCACGCTTCGCCGTCGACATCGCGCGGGCATCAATCGCGATGGATGGTAGCGTGAAGGCGTTGTTTGTCGGGGCAGGGGATGAGGCGCGTGCGCAGATTGAACGGGAGCTGGCCGAGCAGGGACTCGCCGACGCCATTCGTCTCTCCGGAGTTAGATTCGACGTCCCGCAACTCATGCTTGCCTCTGACCTGTTGCTGTTTCCGTCGGTGGCCGAAGGACTGGGAATGGTCGCAGTCGAAGCGCAGGCCGCCGGATTGCGCGTTCTCGCATCCGACAGCACGCCGCGGGAGTGCGCGGTCGTGCCGGGAATGGTGACGTTCGTGTCGCTCGAGGAAGGCCCGCAGCGCTGGGCAGAGCGCGCGCTCGCATTGCTCGCATCTCCATCTCCTGATCGAAATGCATCGCGCTCTGCGGTCGGACGATCGCCATTCTCCATCGACAGCTCGGCCATGGCGCTCATGGATGTTTACGGCTTCATCCCCTGCCCTGACACGTGATCAGGGCAGGAGGATCGCGCCGGCCGCGGCGCGTGATTCACATCGTCGAAAGTCTCGACGTCGGCGCCGTCGAAGGATGGCTTCTCCGGATGCTGAAGGCAGGACAGAAGTTCGGCGCCGACCTCGATTGGACGTTCTATTCGGTGCTCCAGCGCCCCGGCCGCTTCGACGAGGCCGCTCGCGCGATGGGTGCCAGGGTGATCAACTCACCAGTCGCGCTCGATGAGAAGATCAGCTTCGTGCGAGAGCTTCGGCGAGAGCTCAAGCGTGGAAAGTACGACGTGCTTCACTGCCACCACGACGTGGTGAGCGCAGTCTATCTAACGGCAGCGGCCGGCTTGCCCATTTCACGCCGGATCGTGCACGTCCACAACGCGGATCTTCACGTACCAACCGGGAGCCCGCGGAAGTCGGGCCTGCTGCGCGATCCGATGCGACGACTCTGCCTCTTCCTCGCGGATCGAATCGTCGGCATTTCGAACTACACACTTGATAATTTTCTTTCCAATCGCCCCCGAAAACCACGCCGGGATGTGGTTCTCTACTATGGTATGGATACGGCGCCGTATCATGCCCCTCCTCCCAGCCCACAAGCCCTGCGCGCATCGCTCGATCTCCCCGAGGACGCCTTCATCCTGCTCTTTGCCGGACGAATGGTGGACTACAAGAACCCGCTCTTTGTCGTCGACCTGATCGATGAGATCGCGGAAGAGGAGCCGAACGCCTACGCGGTGTTCGCCGGGACGGGTCCGCTGGAAGAGAAGGTTCGGGGCCGCGCGCAATGGTTGGGAGTCGAGGATCGCGTGCGCGTGCTCGGTTGGCGCGACGACACGATCTCGCTGATGCGGGGCGCCGATCTCTTCGTGTTCCCGCGGGTCGAGGAGATCACGCCCAATCTCGGCAGGGAGGGGTTGGGCATGGTCGTCGTCGAGGCTCAGGCCGCTGGATTGCCCTCCTTGCTGTCACGGGGCATACCCGAAGACGCGATCGTGGACACGACGCTGTGCAAAACGCTGCCGCTCGCCGATGGCCCCAGGGCGTGGGGAGCTGAAGTGCGGCGCATGCTCGCTATGCCTCGGCCCGATCGTGCGCTATCGCTCGCTGCGGTCGAAAGCTCCGACTTTGCGCTCGAGGCTGGCTTTCGCAATCTCGTCGCGTTGCACCGGCCGTAGCGACGGAAATGTCCAGGATCGATCGGGTATACATCGCGGCCCACCGGAAGGACCTGCGCCTCACGCGCATCTGCGTGGCGAGTGTGCGGCGGTGGTATCCGGACATTCCAGTTTTCCTGCTGAAGGACGAGACGAATGGCACGTTCAGTACGCGCGAGATAGAGGCGACGTGGAACGTGCGGGTTTGGCCGACGAAGGAGCGATCCTTCGGATGGGGCTTCATCAAGCTCGAGCCGCTCTTCGATACGGAGCGCCATCGATTCCTGATGCTCGACTCGGACATCGTCTTTCTCGGGAAAGTGATCGATGCCCTCGAGCGGTTCGATGCGGATTTCGTCGTCCAGGAGGAGACGCAGCCGCCGAGTGACGTGCCCGATCTGTATTTCGACGCAGCGAAGATTCGCGCGTCTTTCAATCCTGGGCTGCGCGACCCCGAATTCACCTTCAACACGGGCCAGTATGTCGGTACCTCGGGACTGGTCGCGCGCGAGGATTTCTCGAACCTCGTTGAATGGTCTCAGCCGCGCCGCGTTCGATACGGGGACATGTTCAATCCGGGCGATCAGGGCGTGCTGAATTACGATGTTCTCGAGAAGCTGGCAGACCTCTCGATCTCGGTTGCGCGCACTCCCTTCATGAAGTGGGGAAAGGTGGAGATGTCCCCGTTCGAAGTCGCATCGCTCGACGGCTATTCTCCCTATCCGTTCGTGATTCACTGGGCGGGGCTGAAGCATCTCCGTCTACGGCGGATGCTTCGTGCGGACATCCTCAGTCACTTCGAGGCGGCGTACTACCGGCGGCTCGCGTTCGGCCATGCCCGCCGGTGGGCGAGGCTCGTTGGCGACGAGACCGAGCGCTGGTATCGTCGCGCAGGACGGCTCATCGCACGTGCCCGATTGTCGTGAGCTCGAGTGCGAACTACATCACGGATATCTCGCTGTCGGAGACGAGAGATGGCTGGAGCGGCTTCAACGCCGCGATGTTCGCCAGCCTCGCGCGCCACTACGCACTCGAGTACGTCGGACCGATCTCGCCGCCCGCCGACCTGCCAGCGCGCGTCG
>JAQBQC010000355.1 GCA_028287205.1 Gemmatimonadota bacterium | reverse complement strand
CTCGTGCTCGTGAGCGCGATCGCGGCCTCTCGCCGTCAGCGCGTGCGTGAGAGCGTGCTGCTCAAGACACTCGGCGCCACGCGCGCGCAGATCGTGCGCATGCTCTTCACCGAGTACGCGCTGCTCGGCGCGATCGGAAGCCTCGCCGGAATCGTGCTCGCGGTGGGCGGAGGATGGGCGGCGGTGCACTACATCTTCAAGACGCCATTCAGCGTCACTCCGCTCGCGCTGGCATCGGTAGCGGCGGCGACGATGCTGCTGACCATCGTGACAGGACTCTTCGCTGCCCGCGATGTGTTTTCCGAGACGCCGATGGCGGCGCTGCGCGAGGTATAGTGCATCGGTGGACAGCTGTCGCGTGCATTGGTAGACTGGATCGCGCGGCGCGGGCCGCGGCTCGTGCTCTGATGACTTCCCCCTCGACAAACGGTTGCATGCGCCATTTCGCCGGCTGGCTCTCGTTCTCCGTGTGCGTCATCGCGATCGGCTGCTCGAAGCCCGCGCGCGGCCCCGTCGCTTCTTCGCAGACACTGCCGGCGGCGATCACGCTCCCCGATTCGTGGCCCTTCGCACACGCTGACCAATCCGTCACCGCCGCACATGGCATGGTGGCCACTGACGCGCCAATTGCCACGCACGTGGGCGCCACCGTGCTGCGCAGCGGAGGAAATGCTGTCGACGCGGCCGTCGCCACCGCGTTTGCGCTCGCCGTGGCATTCCCCGCGGCCGGCAATCTTGGCGGCGGCGGATTTCTCGTCGTCCACATGGCGGACGGTCGCGAGGCCGCGCTCGATTTCCGCGAGACCGCGCCGGGCGCGGCCACGCGCGACATGTACATCGGCGCGAACGGTCATGCCGACGCTCGCTCGATCACGGGCCAGCTCGCGGCGGGCGTTCCGGGATCGGTAGCCGGACTCTGGGAAGCACACGAGCGCTACGGCTCGCGCCCCTGGGCAGAGCTCATCGCGCCTGCGATCGCGCTGGCCGAGCAGGGCTTCGTCGTCGACTCGGATTTCGCGGGCGCGATTCGTGGAGACAGCGCACGACTCTCGCGCTTTCCTGCATCGGCCGCGCTCTTCCTCCCGCATGGCCGCGTGCCATCGGCGGGCGAGCGCTGGCGCAATTCCGATCTGGCCGCGGTGTTACGTCGCATCGCGGCTGACGGGCCAAAGGGATTCTACGGCGGCCGCACCGCGGAGCTGATCGAGGCCGAGATGCATCGCGGCCACGGCGTGATGTCGCGGCAGGATCTCGCGAGCTACAAGGCGCGGTGGCGCGACCCGATCGTCTTCACCTATCGCGGACACAAGGTCATCTCCATGCCGCCGCCGTCGTCGGGCGGGATCACGATGGCCCTTGTTGCACACGAGCTGGCGCGCTACGATGTGCGCGCATTGGGGTGGCATTCGCCGCAGTCGCTGCATGTCTTCGCCGAGGGGATGCGCCGCGGCTTTGCCGTTCGCAACGCGATGCTCGGAGATCCGGACTTCGTCACGATTCCCACCTCGAAGATTCTCTCGCAGGCGTATGCGGACTCGCTCTCCGCGTCGATCGTCGACGGTCGCGCCTCGCCGTCGAGCAGCATTCGGATCGGCGATGGCGCAGCAGTGGAAGGTCGGAACACGACGCACTTCTCCGTGGTCGACGGGCAGGGTGGCGCGGCGTCGCTCACCACGACGCTCAATGGAAGCTTCGGCGCGGCCGTCGTCGTTTCGGGAGCGGGCTTTCTGCTGAACGATGAGATGGACGATTTTGCCTCCGAGCCAGGAAAGCCGAACATGTTCGGGCTCGTACAGGGAGAAGCCAATGCGATCGCGCCTGGCAAGCGCATGCTCTCCTCGATGTCGCCGACCATCGTCATGGCCAGCGACGGCACGCCGCTGCTCGTGACCGGCGCCCAGGGCGGCCCGACGATCATCACCACCACGTTTCAGATCATGTCGAACGTGATAGACTATGACATGGATATCAGCACGGCGGTGCGGGCGCCGCGCGTGCATCATCAGCATCTTCCCGACACGCTGCAGTACGAGAAGGGCGGGCTCACGAGCGCTACGCTCGAGGCGCTCCGGGCGATGGGCTACGCGGTGGCGCCCGTGTCGCCGCTCGGTGACCTCGGCTTCGCCGCATCGATTCTGCGGCGCAACGGAGTCGTGCACGGCGCCTTCGATCCGCGCGTGCACGGCGCGGCCGAGGGATACTAGCGCGAGCTCGCCGTCTCCAGCTCCACCGTGGCCTTTCGCTCCAGCTTTCCCCAGCCGACCAATCGTCCGCGCAGCGCAGCCATGACCGAGCGGACGACCACCCAGTACATCACCTGCCGGTACGCGAAGCGCTGCAGGAAGATGAGCCACGTGAGCCACTTGTCCTCATCGGGCTCGAGCACGAACGCGACGATCGATGCGACCCAGTCGATGATCAGAAAGACGGCGTAGTACGTGAGCACCTGCTCCACGGACGTCATCGCGTACGTCGCGCCGTGCGCCTCTCGTATTGCCCACGCGGACCACAGGCTCAGCACGAACATCAGATCCGCGATCGGCGACAGGAACGGATAGATGATCTGGAAGAGCAGCACGTTCGGCAA
>JAQBQC010000314.1 GCA_028287205.1 Gemmatimonadota bacterium | reverse complement strand
CGCATCACGAGCAGCAACCGCTCCGCGGACATCCGAATGAGCTCGAGATGATGGAGCGTCGCCTCTTCGAGACGCGGCCCGAGCGCGACACCAAGCTCCTGCGTCAGAATGCCAAGCACCTGCGCGGCGCGGCGGAGGATGGCCTCGATGGCAGTGCCCGTACCGGAGAGCTCTTCGAAGATGCGACCGCGCTCGATGTCGTTGATCGGCGTGACGCGCATGAGCGAGTCGACGTAGACGCGATACGCCATGTCCGTGGGAATCCGCCCGGCGGACGTGTGCGGATGGAGAAGGAAGCCCTTCTCCTCGAGATCGCTCATCGTGTTGCGAATGGTCGCGGGCGACACGCCGAGGCCGAATCGACGCGCGATCATCCGAGAGCCGGCAGGCTCAGCCGTTTCCACGTACGACTGGATGACGGCTTCGAGAACCCGGCGTTCGCGTTCGTTGAGCTGGTGCGCCATAAGTGTAAATATACTAACGACTTCCAGCGTGGGTCAAGTCTACGGCGAGGGCATCGAGGCGCAGCCAGCCAAGCGCCGTGAGCTGAAGCCGATCCTTCACGATTCGCGCCCACCCCGCTTCGCGCCAACGAGCTGTGCTCGCCCGAATTTCATCCGTCAGGACGAGACCATCCGTGGTGCGCAACGCGATGTAGGTGCGCTCAGACTCGACGTCCGCCGTCGTGAGCTGCTCCTCACCCTCGGTGGGGTCGACACCGGCTCGAACCCGGCGCAACCACTCGGCATACGGAGCGACGTTCCAGCTCCGCCGTGCGCCATCGAATCGGTGCGCGGCGGGGCCAATCGCCGCGTACGGCACGTGCCGCCAGTAGCTCGAATTGTGGCGCGCGCGGGCGCCGGGCAGCGCATAGTTCGACACCTCGTAGTGCTCGAAGCCCGCCGCGCCAAGGGTCGAGTGCGCGAGTAGAAAGTCATGCTCGTAGCGGGTGTCGGGACTTTCGGTGAGCTCGCCTCGATCGCGCCAATGGCCCAGCGGCGTGTGCGGCTCGACGGTGAGACCGTACAGCGAGATATGGTTCGGGAGCAGCGCAAGCGCGCGCTCGAGGTCGTCACTCCAGTCGCGCTGCACCTCCTCGGGGAGCGCGAAGATGAGGTCCAGCGAGAGCTGTGCAATTCCCGCCTCGCGCAGATGCGCAACGGCGGCGCCGATCTGCTCCGCGTCGTGCGTGCGGCGCATCCACTGGAGCGCGGACGGCGAGAAAGACTGCGCACCGAGCGAAACCCGGTTGATCCCGGCACCGCGCCAGAGACGGGCGCTCTCGGCCGTGACGTCGTCCGGATTTGCCTCGAGCGTCACCTCTGCAGCGTCGCTCCACTGGGCGTGCTCACGAATGGCGGTCAGGAGATCGGCAACGCCGCCGCCGCCCAACCGCGAGGGCGTGCCGCCGCCCAGGTACAGTGTGTCGAGCTCCATGCGATCGCTCGCGCGGCCGCGAAGCGCGAGCTCGCGACGAATGCCGTCGATGTAGTCGGCGACCGGCACATCGCGTCGCACCGCGATCGAGAAGTCGCAGTAGGAGCAGCGGCGCGCGCAGAACGGAACGTGCACGTACAGGTGGCGTGGGGGCACGAGGAAAGATAACGCCTCAGGGTGCGTTCACGCGGAGAACGGCCATGCCGAGGCGCCGAATCTCTCCCGTGAGCGCGCACTCGATCGCGCCACTCAGCTCCAGTGCCGATACCGCGGCCAGGCACCGCCGCGCAGGCAGCGACGCGCGAGCGGCAAGGGTGTCCAGGTCGGGCGCGGGCGAGTCGAGCGCCTCCCACACCGCGCGCTGTGTGACGTCGCTCGGCGCGGGCGCCTCGATGGAGGTGCTCGTGCCGTCGTCCGACAACGACGCGCCCACCAGCGCGAGCGCGTCGGCAACTTCCGCGATCATGATGGCACCATCGCGCAGCAAGGCGTTCGATCCCGCGCTCTGCGGCACGTCGATTGGTCCGGGAACGGCTGCGACGTCGCGCCCGAGATCGAGCGCGTGAACCGCGGTGATGAGCGCACCACTGCGGTGCGGTGCCTCGATGACGATCGTGACGCTCGCGAGGGCCGCGATGATGCGATTGCGCTTCGGGAACGATCCACCGCTCGCGCGATCGCCGGGGAGCTCCTCGGAGAGAAGCAGTCCATGGTCCGCTATCTGCGCGTGCAGGGCGCGGTGCGCCGCCGGATATGCGATATCGACGCCGGTGCCGAGCACCGCCACCGTGCCTCCGCCTGCGGCGAGCGCTGCGCGATGTGCCGCGCCGTCGATCCCGCGAGCCATCCCGCTGATGACCGTCACGCCGGCGCGAGCGAGTGCTGCCGCGATCTCGAGGGTCACGCGCTCGCCATAGCTCGTCGCGCGTCGCGTGCCCACGATCGCCACGCACGGTGCCTGCAGTCGCTCGAGCGCGCCGATCGCGAAGAGAATTGGCGGCGGATCGGGAAGCTCGTGAAGGCGATCCGGATACTCGTGGTCGCCGCTCGCGATGAGACGTGCGCCCGCGCGATCTGCGCGCTCCAGCGCGCTCGACGCGCTCTCAGCCGCTGCCGCACGCTCGGCCGATAGGGGCGTGGCATCCCACGCCTGCAGCGGGGAGCCAAACGTTGCAATCAGATCTCTGAAGCGCACCGCGCCGACTCCCGGAAGGAGCGACAGCGCGAGCGCGGCGTGCCGCGAGCGCTCGCTAGGGGAGAACGGCGTTGGCCGCCTGCACCTGCGCCGCCTTCCGAAGATCGAGCAGCTTGCTCCAGAAGGCGCCGAGTACCTCGTCGAGCCCCAGGCGACCCGCCGCGCTGAGTGCGTACACGCCGAACGCCTCGGGCGCATCGATGGGCGGAGGCTCGAGCTCGCCGAGCAGATCCATCTTCGTGAAGACCACGCAATGCGGCGTGCTCGCGAGCTCGGCGGAATAGCTGCTGATCTCCGAGCGCAGCCCATCGTACTCCACCTGCCAATCCATCGAGTCCACCGGAATCAGGAACGCGAGAATGCGCGTGCGCTCGATGTGCCGCAAGAACTGGAGCCCGAGTCCCTTCCCTTCGTGCGCGCCCTCGATGATGCCGGGGATGTCGGCAACCACGAAGGAGCGATGATCACTGAGCGGCACGACGCCGAGATTCGGCGACAAGGTGGTGAACGGATAGTCGGCGATCTTTGGATGCGCGGCGGAGATCACCGACAGCAGCGTGGACTTTCCGGCGTTCGGCTGCCCGACGAGCCCGACGTCCGCGATGAGCTTGAGCTCGAGCTCCACCGTGCGCGCAATGCCTTCCTCGCCCGGCTGCCACTCGCGTGGCGATTGATGCGTTGGCGTCGCGAAGAATGCGTTCCCCTTTCCGCCGCGCCCGCCCTTCGCGACCAGAATCTGGTCGCCGTCCGCGAGCACCTCGCCCAGAACCTCCCCCGTTTCGACATCGCGCACGATCGTTCCTGGCGGTACCGGAAGAACGATGTCCTCTCCCGAACGGCCCGTCTTGTTGTTTCCCGACCCGTGATCGCCGCGCTCCGCTGCCCACTTGTCGCGATACGTATAGTCGAGCAGCGTGGCGAGATTGAAGTCCCCGCGCACGTAGACGTCGCCGCCACGACCACCGTCGCCGCCGTCGGGGCCGCCGAGGGGAATGAACTTCTCGCGACGGAACGACGAGATACCGGAGCCGCCGTCGCCGCCGCTCACCTTGATCTGCACACGATCGATGAAGGAGGTCATGCGCGGCGCACCCGTGCCCACAACAGTGTATAGCGATGGCTGGATTCCGGGCCGATCCGCGGCGCCACGATGCGCAGCGTGTCGTCCACTTCACCGGGGCTGGCGCCCGCATTGATCGCGCCGTGCAGATGCGAATGCAGCTGCCGATCCTGCTCCAGCGCCGCACAAGCCGCCACGATGCACAGCTCCCGTCGCTTGAGATCGAGCCCGGGCCGCCCCAGCACTCTGCCGTAGAGATCGATCATCCAGGTATCGAGCGCGGGGTGCAGGCTCCGAATGTTCGCTCGCAGGCGTTTGTAGAGATTGCCGTATACCTGCTCGCACGTTTTCTCGCCGCGCGACGTCCACAGTGCGCCAAGCCACTCCTCGAAGTCCGACGTCTCCGCCACGCGGTTGGACGCACGTCTCCAGAGGCGCATGCCGTTGAGCGTACGTGGGAAGCCGGCGAACAGATACGTTTGCAGCACCAGCTCCTCTACCCAGTGTGGATCGATTGCGGACTTGGCGGCGCGCTCGAGCGCCGCGCGCATTTCGCTCTCGGTTCCCGCCGCGAGCACCGCGGCGAGATCCACGAGCTGCGCGGTCGGTGCGTCGAGCGTGCTGTAAGCTGATTCCGTTTCGGAGACTGACGTCATCGGGATGTCGCGGAGTGAATCAAAGATTGGAGCACGTCAACTTGCCACGCGGACTTCGCCCACCAGCTCGTTGCGCGTGTTCATGATCGGCGTATGGGCGAAGACTGCAAGTCGCGGCGGGAGCTCGTCTGGAAGGACGCGGAGAAGTTGCAGGAGTTTCAGCAGCGCGGGGTGCTGTGCGCGCGTCGCTCCGTCCTCCACCTTGATCGCGACCGCGATCCGTTCAGCAGGTATGCTAACCGCATGCACCCCCTCCGCGCCGACCTTGCTGATGAGCCGCCCGCCAGTTTCTTCCACTAATACCGTGTCGAATCGGTCCGTTCCACCGAAAAGAAACGGATGCGCGGCGATCGCCGCCAGGATTCTGGCGGGCACCTCATCCCCGCGATCCGCGGCAGCGCCGAGTCGTGCGAACGCGAGCCCGAGCGCATCGAGCGGCAATCCCACGGCCACGACGCCGCAGCCGTCGACCATGAGCTGCATGTCGTCGCGCGGACTGCCGCTCCACTTCGCGATCTGGGCCAGCGCGCGGTCCTGCACCTCGTGGCCGAGCCGCTCGTAGCCGAGCGTCGACCACGATTGCACGCGCGCGAACGCGAGCATTGCAGCATGCTTGCCCGAACAGTTGTTGTGTAGCCGGGTGGGAGCCAATCCCGCCTGATGCATGAGCCGGACGCCGCGCCGCGTCATCGGCTCGTGCGCACCGCACGCGAGATCGCCCTCCTCGAGCCCGATCGACTCCAGCATTCGCGCCGCGAGCTCCACGTGCTCCGGCTCGCCGCCGTGCGAGGCGCAGGCGATCGCAAGCTCTTCGCTTCCCCACCCGTACTCGTCGAATCCGCCGGACTCGACGAACGAGAAAAGCTGAAACGGCTTCGCGCACGATCGCCAGACGGTGAGGAACGAGGAATCGCCTGCGCTGCCGAGCATCTCTCCGTCGGCGCCGCGGACTACTGCGTGCACGCGGTGTCGCGACTCGATCGTGTCTCCGCGTGTGGCGACTACATCGAGGTCAAAGTGATTCGCTGACAGCCGCTCCTCCCGAGGTCGCCGCGGTTCTCGTAACCGCGACCAGTATTCCAAGCAGCACGATCGCTCCACCCACGAGCGTGCGTCCCGACGGCAGCTCGCGAATTCCGGGAAGGATCGCGGCGAGCGCAGTCGCGCCCACCGGCTCACCGAGCACCGCGAGATTCACGACGAACGCCGGCGCGAACTTGAGCGCCCAATTCATTCCCGTATGCCCGAGCAGCATCGGACCGACCGCGAGTGCCGCAAAGATCGCGAGCTCGCGGGGCGGCTGATGCAGCAAAGGCAAGTGCGAAGCGACGGAGATTGAGAGCAGCGTGAGAAAGCACACGCCGTAGACGATCGCCACGTAGGGCCAGAGATCGAGCTGCTGCCGCACTCGCCGCCCAGTAAGGTAATAGAGCGCCGCCGCGACTCCGCCGCCCAGCGCGAGCATGTCGCCGAGGAAGGCGTTGCTCGCGTGCGAGCCGGGCGCGCCACCCCAATCCGCAGAGCCCAGCACCGCGGCGCCGATCACGGCGAGCGCGATCCCGATCCACTGTCGGCGTGACGGCGCTTCCCGAAGCCAGATCGCGGAGGCGCCGGCCACGAGCACCGGCTGAAGGTCCACGAGCACCGTCGACGCCGCGATGG
>JAQBQC010000298.1 GCA_028287205.1 Gemmatimonadota bacterium | reverse complement strand
CCCGAAATCGTCGGCGTTGATGATGAGCCGCCGGGGATCAGGCGTAGCGGCCCCGCCAGTCATTACGTCGGATGTGCAGCAGGTCGCGCATCATCCGAAGCACGTCTTCAGCGAATCGCACCGTGGTCGGCTCCTCATCGTAGCGGAAGAAGACTGCGGTCTGCGCGAGTGAGAGACCGTGCTTCTTCGCGATGAACAGCGCCTCGACGTCGAAGCCGAAGCGAGGAATCGTGATCCGCGGAAAGACGATCTCCGCCGCGTGTGCCGTGAATCCCTTGAGCCCCGCCTGCGTGTCCAGCACCCGCGGAATCAGCGTCCATCTCACCATCGCGTTGAACACTCGGCTCATCACGTGCCTCGTGTACAGATATGAGAAGAAGGTGGGGCTCATCAGGTAGCGTGATTCCGCCAGCACGCGGCACGCGATTGCCACATCCGCTCCGCCCTCCAGATCGGCGAGGATCTTTCCCACTTCCGTGGCCGGATACGCCAGGTCGGCATCGGTGAACACGCGGAACTTCCCGACGGCCGCACGCATGCCGCGCGTGACCGAGCTTCCCTTCCCGCGATTCTCCTCGTTTCTGATGAGGCGAACCTCGGGCATCGATGTCGCGAACTGCTCGAGTATCGCTCGCGTCTCGGCATTGCTGCAGTCGTCGACCAGAATGAGCTCCCACGAGTAAGGCTGTGCGCGCAGGAACACACGCAGCTCCTCCAGGCTCGTTGGCAGCCTGTCGGCGCCGTTGTACACCGGTACGATGAGCGACAGGTGTGGGGCCGCGAGAGTATCGACAGTGCTGATGGTCATGCCACCTGGGGTTTGCCGCGGAGCCGCGCGGCGAGCCTCTGCGGCCAGTCACGCTCCATGCACGGACGCTCGATCAGGGCGAAGTACACGCCGCACATCAGCAGCACGGGCGGAACGATGATGGCCGTCTGCACCAGCAGGTGCACCCACTGCGGGCTTCCCGAGCCCACGGGAAGCGTGTGGCGCCCGATGATCGAGATGAAGGGAAAGTGGAGCAGATAGATCGAATAGCACATGCCGCCGATCGTCGCGATCGCCGGGGTGCCGAGCACGCGAGAGGTGAGCGTGCCTCGAAAGGCCGCGCAGAAGAGCATGAAGGCGAGCGCGATGAAGATCGCGGGGTTTGGCGCATCATGCATCCAGAGAAACGCGAGCAATGGCCAGCCGAAAAGCGAGACGATGTCCCACGAGCGCGTGCGAGCGGGGGCGCCCTTCCAGTCCGTGACGTACAGATCCGCGATCAGGAAGCCGCACAGGAAAAATTGGAGGAAGCCCAGCACCGACAGCGGCACCCACGTCGCGGGCGCGAGCCACGCCTGGATCGCCAGCACCAGCGCGGCCGCGGCGACGATCACTCCGCGGCGCACCCACTTGTCGCTGATGGTGAACACGATGGCCAGAACCGGCGCCAGAATGTAGAACTGGACCTCTATCTCCAGCGACCACGCCACGACGTTGATCGTGCTCGGCACACCGTACACGATGTTGTGCACGTAGGCGAGGCTCGCGAGGAGGTGCGGCACGATCGGCGCGCGCGCGGCGCCCGTCACTGCGAGGGCGGTCGCGAGGCCGAGCATCGCGATGATGTACGGCGGCTCGAGGCGCGTGAGCCTGCGAATGAAGTATGCCCGCAGCCGCACCGGAGGCCGTCCCCCCAGGTAGTGCGCCGCGAATGGAAGCGCGAGCACGAAGCCGCTGATGATGAAGAAGAGGTGGACACCGTAGTGCCCTGTCGCGGCGAAGCGGTCGAGCCAGTCCTCGTTCGCGGCGCTGCCCGCGGGGATGCGGAACTTCGTCGTGAGATAGTCGTGCACGTGGAAGAACACGACCAGGGCGATCGCGATGAAGCGCAGCCCATCGACCTCGGCGATGAAGCGGCCGCTGGTCGTCCGCCTGCGCAGATGCTTGAGCCAGTCGGGCCATCGGCGCTCCTGGTCGGGCCTCGCGTGTGTAGCGTCGGTCACCGGGCACGCAGGCAAATAGTTGACAAAGTCAACGAATCGCGCTCGTCGGCCACGCTCTCGGCGTGCTCACCGTTGCGCAGCACCGCTAGCCGCGGACGGCAGGGCGCCGGCAGCGCGGCAACGGCCGCGCGCAGCGTGTCCACCGCTTCGCTCTCGCCATCATCTCCCAGCTCGAACGTTCCCCAGTGAATCGGGATCACCATTGCGCTCCTCGTCGCGATCGCGGCGCGCACCGCATCGTCGGGGCTCAGATGCTTGCGCGCCATGTACCATCGTGGACGGAAGGGCGAGACCGGAAGCAGCGCGAGCGTGAAGCGGCTCCAGCGCGCGTGCAGCTCCCGATACAGTCTCCCCCATCCGGTATCGCCAGCGAAATAGACCGTGTCGCGCGCGCCCTCGATCACGAATCCTTCCCACAATCGCTCGTATCGGTCGGAGAGCGAGCGCCCCGACCAGTGTCGCGCGGGCACCGCCGTCACGCGCACCCCTTCCTTCAGCGTCGCCGCTTGCCACCAGTCGAGCTGCTCGGCGCCCTGCACGCCCTGCGACGCGAGATACGCGGGATTTCCGAGTCCAGTAATGATGCGTGGATGATAACGTCGCTGCAGCCTCAGAAGCGACGGAATATCCATGTGATCGTAGTGGTCGTGGCTGAGCAGCACCACGTCGATCGGCGGCAGCGAGTCGAACGCAATGCCGGGCGGCCGATGCCTTCGCACGCCGAGCTGGCCCTCGATGCCGACGCTGCGCGACCACACCGGATCGGTGAGGATGTTGAGCGAATCCATTTGGAGCAGCACGGTCGCGTGATTCACCATCGTCACGCGCATCACGCCCCCGCCCACGCGCCTGGGTGGCGCCGGCGCGGCGATGGCGGCGCTGTCGGGCCACCTGCCGCGATGCCGCGAGAGCTGCCAGCGCACGAGCTCCGACGGCTGCTGCTCCTCGAACGGCTCCTCGTTGAAGAAGTGCCTGCCATCGAAGTGATCGGTGCGCGGGCCGCGATAGTTCGGAAGCACTGCCGCCGTACACGCAGCCACGACGGCAACGCCGACTACGATCGCGATCCGACCGACGCTCACGTGACGCGCAGTACGATTTTTCCGATCGACTCGTTC
>JAQBQC010000290.1 GCA_028287205.1 Gemmatimonadota bacterium | reverse complement strand
CGAACTTGAACGAGTGTCCCGGGACCACGCGATCATCGTGATCCGCCGTCGTGATCAGCGTCGCCGGATAGGACGTGCCCGGCTTGATGTTGTGCAGCGGCGAATACGCGTAGAGCGTCTTGAACTGGGTCGAGTCCTCCGACGTGCCGTACTCGGGCGACCACGCGCCCCCGATGGTGAACTTCTGATAGCGCAGCATGTCCATCACGCCCACGGCCGGAAGCGCGACGGCCGCGAGATCGGGACGCTGCGTCTCCACCGCGCCAACGAGCAGTCCGCCGTTCGAGCCGCCACGGATCGCGAGCTTCTTCGATGACGTGTACTTCTGCGCGATGAGATACTCCGCGCTCGCGATGAAGTCGTCGAACACGTTCTGCTTCTTCGCGAGCATCCCCGCCTCGTGCCACGCACGTCCGTACTCACCGCCGCCTCGAAGCACCGCCACCGCGTACACACCGCCCATGGACACCCACTGCAGCATCGCGGGCGTGAACGACGGCGTGATGTTGACGTCGAATCCGCCGTACGCGTAGAGAATCGTCGGATGCGACCCGTCGAGCGTCAGTCCCTTCTTCGCGGTCACGAAGATCGGGATCTTCGTCCCGTCCTTCCCGGCGGCGAACAGCTGCCTGGTCTCATATCCCGCGCTGTCCACCGGAAGCTTCGCGACGAGGAATGGCGTCTGCGTCCGCTTCTCGATGTCGTAGCGATAGATCGACGCCGGCTGCAGGTACGACGCGTAGGAGTAGAACATCTCCCACTCGTTCGGCTTGCCGGAGATCGCCCCGATGGTGCCGATGCCAGGGAGGATCACGTTCCCGACGCGGTTCCCGCGCAGCGCGTAGATCTCGAGCACCGAGTGCGCGTCCTTCAACGTGTGCACCACGAAGTGGCCGCCGATGAGCTCCACGTCCTCCATCTTGTCGGCGCCCTCGGCGATCAGCGCTCGCCAGTATTTCTTCGCCGGCTTGTTGATGTCCACGGCAACCACGCGCCCCAGCGGAGCGTCCTGCGTGGTCTGCAGGAAGAAGACATCCCCCGCGTTGTCGATCACGCGGTTCTGCGATTCCTCATCGTCGATCAGCGTCACGAGCGGGTTGTCGATCTTCGGCTTCCCGGGATTGCTGACATCGATGAAGAAGATGCGATTGTTCGGGTTCGTCCCGTCCGAGACATAGATGATGACGTATTCGCCGTCATCGCTCACCGTCGCGGTGATCCCCCACTGCGGATGATCGGGGCGCTCGTACATGAGGCGGTCCTTCGCCTGCGCCTCGCCGAGACGATGGTAGTAGAGCTTCTGCCCCGTGTTCTTGGCGAGCAGCGCGTTCTCGCTCTTCGGTTCCTCGAAGCGCGAGTAGAAGAATCCCTTGTGATCCTTCGTCCACGCGATGTTCGAGAACTTCACCCACTTGAGCGTGTCGCGCAGATCGGCGCCCTTCTCGACGTCGCGCACGCGAATCTCCTCCCAATCCGATCCGGCCGCCGCTACCGCGTACGCGAGATACTTTCCGTTCTCCGTCGCGTCCCACACGCCGAGTGCAACGGTGCCGTCAGCCGACAGCGTGTTCGGGTCGAGCACCATCTTGCGGACGCCCTTGAGGCCATGCTGCATGTAGAGCACGGCCTGATTCTGCAGCCCGCTGTTCTCCGTGAAGAAGTAGTCCTTCCCGCGCTTCGTCGGCACGTTGTATTTCGGATAGTTCCAGATGCGCGTGAGCTGCTCCTTGATGGAGGCGCGCTCCGGAATCGATGCGAGATACTGGAAGGTGAGTGCGTTCTCCGCCTCGATCCACTGCTTCGTCTCGGGAGAGTCCGTGTTCTCCAGCCACCGATACGGATCGGCGACCGCCGTGCCGAAGTAGTTGTCGGATTGATCGCTCTTGCGCGCGATCGGATAGTGCAGCGGCGACTGCGCAGCGAGCTGCGGGGCCGCGAAAGCTGAGGTCATCGCGAAGGCGCAGAATGCCACCGCACGCACGGCCGGGAAAACGCGCATTGGAGTATGGGAAGGGAGGCACGACAATGCACGCCTGGCGCTCGGCGTGCGCTCGACCACGTCAATGTAACCCCACTACCCAACGCGAGGTTCAGATCGGAGGGCTCGAGCGAACTCCGTCGCGGCCAAGCAGCACGCCGATGCATGCCCCGAGGGCAAGCGCAGCCCATTCCCACCACGCGGTCGCGTGCACACCGGCAGCGAGTGGAATCGCCATCAGCGTCGCGGCCAGTACCGCTCCCACCGATAACTGTGCTCTTCGCCCCGCGCGCGTCGCCCAATACATCGCGGGGGCCGAAAGCGCCGCAAGCCAGAGCACCGTCAGCCAGACGGCCTCGGGTCCGTACTCGTAGTCGAAGGGGAGGAGGTAGCTCCATCCGAGCCCAGCGTCGATCGGATGCGTTCGCTCACGCACCACGCCGCCCTTGCGGGCGCTGATCCACAGGCGGTGATGGATCAGCCCACCGGCGACCACCATCGTGTCAGGCGCCGCAGATCGGTGGCGCGGAAACACGCTGTCGAGCCGAATGTCCGGCGTCGCGACCCTCGCGTCCGCCGTGCGCATGCGCAGCGAAAAAATGAGAGCCCCGTTGCGCTCGCCGAGCATGAAGATCTGCGACCGATTGTAGTCGTAGACGGTCGCGATCGCGGAGACGGGCGTGGTCACGAGCCCACCCACGATCGTCGCTTCGACGACCACCGAGTCTGACGACAGCCGTCGCCGCACGTCCGCGCTCGTGGCAGATATCGCGTTCGGAGTGCGAAGCCCGCCCGCAGTTGCCTCGAGCACTTTTCCGGAGAAGTAGTCGTGATGCAGCAGCTCCGGCCTCCACACGCCCCACGCGGTCGTGTTGGGAAGAGAGATGTGCGCGAGCTCCGCGCTCACCGTCAACACGAGCGCCCAGAGCAACGTCCACCCCCATGCGAGTTGCGTGGCGACACGTCGCGATGGAAGCAGCACCACGCGCCAGATGTCCGCGCAGATGATTCCTATGAATGCGCCGGTGGAGTTGGTGATCACGTCGCTCAGGCTCGTGTCGCGGCCAGGGATCGCGAGCTGGAGAAGCTCGACGGTGATCGTGGTCACCAAAGCGATCGCGTACGCGCGCCGTCGCGACATTCCGGTGAGTCGCAGCCCCATCCCGAATGGAATGAAGAGCAGCACATTTAGAATTGCGTCGAGTACGGAAGTGTCGCCGCAGAGGAGACAGAAACTGGGTGGTGCCTTCGTCGCGCCGTATTGTGGGGAAAGAGTGAGGACCGCGATGAACACAAACCCGGCGATCCATAGCACACGTCCGAAAGTTCTTTGTGGTATCAACGCAACAGTCCGTGGCGCACAGTGAATGCTCGTTGTAAACGAATGATGGCGTAAAGCAGCCTGCAGGAACGGGATGTTACAACATCGAACCGTTGCGCGCCGGATACTGTAGGTGGCACCCTAACTGCAAGACTTCGACGCACGCATGCTGGCATCAACCCTTCGCGCAGCTTGGCGCTCCGTATGAGCCTGCCGGTGCACTGCGCCACTGAGCACATCTTCACCGTCGATGTGGAAGAATATTTCCAAGTCGGCGCCTTCGAACGTGTCGTGCAGCGAAAGGATTGGGATTCACACCCAAGCCGCCTCGAGCATTCCATCGGGATCCTGCTCGAGCTCCTTGCTCGCCATCACGCGACCGCAACTTTTTTCACACTTGGCTGGATTGCCGAACGGCATCCGTTTCTGATGCGTCGCATCGCCGACGCCGGGCACGAGATCGCGTCGCACGGTCACTGGCATCGTCGTGTAAACACGCTCACTCCCGACGAGTTCCGCGAAGACGTTCGTGTATCGAAAGCGATTCTCGAAGATCTCTCAGGCGCGCCGGTCTGGGGCTTTCGCGCGCCGAACTTCTCGATCACGCCCGGCACCGAATGGGCATTCGACATTCTCATCGAGGAAGGCTT
The DNA here is from genome assembly GCA_028287205.1 of Gemmatimonadota bacterium. Taxonomy (GTDB): domain Bacteria; phylum Gemmatimonadota; class Gemmatimonadetes; order Gemmatimonadales; family Gemmatimonadaceae; genus FEN-1250. The sequence continues at coordinate 11,331 of JAQBQC010000290.1, read as the reverse complement.
TCGCTACGACTCGAGCCTCTTTCCCATTCATCGACCCGGCTACGGAAACCCGAAGGCGCCGCCGGTGCCGCATCTCATTCACCGTCCCGGCGGAACGCTCACCGAGCTGCCACTCGCGACCACGCAGTGGCGTGGCATGCGGCTTCCCGCGGCGGGCGGCGCTTACCTGCGGCATCTTCCCTTCGGGCTGATTCAGCGGGCATTTCGGGAGCACGATGCCGGCGGAATTCCCGCGATGTTCTACATTCATCCGTGGGAGCTCGATCCCGATCAACCGCGCATCAACGTGCCGTGGCACACGCACGTGCGACATTACAGTGGCCTGCGCAAAACTCAGCCGCTGCTCGAGCGGCTCCTTGGTGAGTTCCGATTCCGGAGCGTGGCGCAGTGTCTCAAGCTTCCGATGTCCATCGCGACGAGCTCCCGGGCGGTAAGCGCCGTCGAGTGATCGCACGCGTCGATCGCTTTCTCGGACCGGCCAGCGAGTGGGACACCGTCGCGCGTCGCTCGGAGGGGTTCACACACTTTCATCTGTACGGCTGGCGCGCGGTGATGGAGCGCGTCTTCGGCCACGAGTGCATCTATCTCGCGGCGCACGACGACAGCGGCGCACTCGCGGGCGTGCTGCCGCTCGTGCGCGTGAAGAGCATCCTGTTCGGACACTTCCTCGTGTCGATGCCCTTCCTCAACTACGGCGGCCCACTCGGCACGCCCGACGCGATCGTCGCGCTGGTCGCGCACGCATCCGACATCGCGCGCGACTCCGGCGCGAAGCTCCTCGAGCTGCGCAGCCGCATCCCGCTTCCGATCGAGCTGCCCGCGTCGCATCGCAAGATCACCGTGCTTCTCGACCTGCCTGCATCGGAGCCCGCGTTGATGAAGCAGCTCGATGCGAAGCTGCGCAGCCAGGTTCGGCGGCCGCAGAAGGAGGGAGTGACGGTGAAGTTCGGGGCGGATCAGGTCGCGCCCTTCTTCGAGGTCTTCGCGCATCACATGCGCGACCTCGGCACTCCCACCCAGCCGCGCATCCTCTTCGACACGATCGCCACGATCTTTCCCGACGACGCGTGGTTCGGCTGCGCGTGGTACGAGGGTCGTCCCGTCGCGTGCGGCTGCGCCTTCGTGTGGGGAAGCGAGGTGGAGATGACGTGGGCCTCATCGCTCAACGCGCACAAGCGCATCGCACCGAACATGCTCCTATACTACCGCTTCATGGAGCGCGCGATCGACGCCGGCCTGACCACGTTCAACTTTGGACGCACGTCGCCGAACAGTGGCACGCATCGCTTCAAGTCGCAGTGGGGCACGCGCGATGAGCAGCTCTGGTGGTACGATCGCGCCGCGAGCGAAGAGGTGAAGACTCCATCGCCCACCGACTCGGGCTACGCGTGGGGTCCGCGGATCTGGAAGCGACTTCCCACCTCCGTGGCGACGATGCTCGGGCCGCGGATCGTGCGCTACATCCCTTGATCGGCCGGCACCAGCTCCCCGTCAGCTCGACGATCACCGCGCGCTCGCTCGTGCGCGCGCTCGCGCCGGCGCTGGGCGCCGGGGCCGGCGAACGAGCAGCGCTCGACGCCGAGCTGCGTTGCGCGTTCGATGCGAGCGCCGTGGCGCTGGTCGACAGCGGCACCTCCGCGCTCGCGATGGCACTCCGCGCGACGACGCCCGTGGGCGGCGTCGTCGCGCTCCCCGCGTACGCGTGCGTGGACATCGGCGCCGCCGCGATCCTCGCGCAGCTGCGCGTGCGGCTCTACGACGTGGATCCCGTCACGCTCTCCGCCGATCTTGATTCGGTCGCGCGCGTCCTCGCGGCGGGTACGCACTCGATCGTCGTCTCGCATCTCTACGGTTATCCCGCGGATGTTCCGCGCGTCGCGGCCATCGCTGCCGCACACGGCACCGTCGTGATCGAGGACGCGGCGCAGGGTGCGTGGGGATCGTTGCTCGGCACGCGACTCGGCGCCTTCGGACCGCTGGCGGTATTGAGCTTCGGACGAGGGAAGGGAATGACGGGCGGTGGTGGAGGTGCGCTGCTCACGATCGGCGAGCCCACCTCCGATGCGTTGGTGACGCCGATCACACATGTCGCCGCTCCCGCGAGCTCGCTGCGCACGCTCGTCGTCACCGCGGCGCAGTGGGCGCTGGGCCGTCCCGCGCTATACGCACTCCCGTCAGCGATCCCCGCGCTCCATCTCGGCGAGACGATCTACCACCAGGCGCACGAGCCGCGCGCGATCACCTCCGCAAGCGCGTCGCTCGTGCGCGCGGCGCTCGCACGCGCGGACGCGGACCTCGCGGTTCGGCGCCGACATGCCGAACTACTCGAGCGCGCTGCCCAGAAGGCGCGTGACGTCACCGCCATCGTGCCGATCGCAGGCGCGGAGCCGGGCTATCTCCGTTTTCCGGTGCGGCTTGCGAGCACACGCGCCGGACCTCGCGACCGTCCCGCGCTCGGAATAGTGCGCGGATATCCTGATACGCTCGCCGAGCTCGCGGAGCTGCGCGCGTCTCTCATCGGGAACGAGAAGCTGCCAGGATCCCGCGAGCTTCAGCGCTCGCTCGTCACGCTGCCGACGCATGCGCTGCTCGACGAGCACGATCTTCTCAAATTGTCCAACTGGATGGTTGACTAGCGGCGATCAAAACTTTACATATCCCTCACAGATCGGCACGCCAGTGCCGTTCTCGAAGCGCGTTTCCCAGACGGGCTTCGATTTTCATGAGACGGAATCGCCCTCTGCTGGCGATATCCCACCGCAGGATTACATCGCGGCATGATCGTTGGGCCCAGTGCCCGCGACAAAGGCAAATCCGTCGAAAGGCGGAGACGCAAAGCCAACGAGGCTAAAGCGCCCAGTGTGCGCGCTATGCCGGTCGGGTTGCCGTGGACTGGAGACTCGACTTGCGCAAATCCTTCCTCGCCCTGGCTGCGATTATCGCGGCCGCTGCTTGCACGGACGCCACCTCCCCAGAAACAACTGCACCACTCGCCACGTCCGTCGACACCGTCGCCACACCGACGGTATCCGCCTCCATTGCCGCTCCGCTCTCGCTGTTCACGGGCTACTCGTCGTCGCAATCGCAGCACTGGACGCACATCACGACGATGATGACCGACTACTACTACTCCTGGACTTCCACCGAGCGCGCATGGGCCGGCGCGCACTACGACAACGCGATGTCGGGATCCGGCTCCGCGTGGCGCAGCGCGAATCCAACTGTCAATCATCTCACCTACGCGCTGCTGTGGACGACCATCGTTGGCGGTACGGGAAGCCTCGCGACCGGCTACTCCACAGACATGACGACATGGTTCCGCGCGCATCCGCAGTACTCGATCGAAAAAGCCTTCGTGCACAGGAAAGGCGCGTCGTTCAACTCGGCCGGACGCGTCTACTACAACCACTGGGGCTCGAACCGCTGGGCGATCAATCCCGCTGATCCCGGCGCCATCGCGTACACGATCAGTCGCATCCAGCGACTCATCGCCACGGAGAGCGGCGTCTTCTTCGACGAAGCTTCCTCCGGCGACATGGGCGCGCACCTCGGCTTGATGCAGGAGTTCGCGAGCGCGAGCGCGTACACCGCAGCGATCGGAAAGCTGCTCGGCGCGCTGAAGAGTGGCGTCGGCTCGAAGAGGATCATGCTCAACACTGCCGAGTACACGACGCCCCTGGACTCGATCAACGCAGTCAGGGCCGGGGCCGTGCATCTCGAGATGTTCAACAACTTCAAGTATTCCGGGATGATTCCGCGCTGGCAGTGGATCGAGAGGCTGGCGTCGCTCGGCGTGTTCGTCGATGTCGTGAGCACGTACAGCACGCAGGACATGCCCTCGATGGCGACCTCGTATCCCCGCGGAAACTCGGCGACGAACGTGCAACGCGCCAAGCTGTGGGAGCTCGCGAGCTATTATCTCGCGATCCCGACCAGCACCAGCACCAAGCTCGTCGCGCTCCAGCTCGAGAATCAGTGGTCGAAGGCGTACTCCACGATCTGGACGAAGGCGCAGGAGGCGAACATCGGTCATCCGACCGGAGCACGCGTGCAGAAGTATTCCGGCACCGATCCGCTCGGCAATCGGTACTATGTGTACACACGCGACTTCGAGCGGGCGCTCGTCGTGCTGCGATTGCAGCAGGGATGGACGACCCAGACGTACACGGACGGCACCGCGATCACAGTGCCGCTTCCGTCCGGCGAGAGCTGGATCCCACTCAACGCTGATGGCACGGTGGGTACCAAGATGACGAGCCTTCGGCTGCGCAACTCCGAGGCGGCAATCGTGCTCAAGGGCAGCCGAATGTAGGCGGAGCGCTGGTCTGGCGGTGGTCGCGATGTCATGTTGCGCCACCGCCACAGCGCGTGGCTGGCCTCAGGCTAGCGGCTCGCGACGGTTGGCACCCAATTCGCTGGCTTGTGCACCGATGTCCATACCTGCCACTGCTTTCCAACGTCCGCTCAGCGGACGACATACCGCTAGCGTACCCGTTCAAGCTCCAGCCGAGCCGAAGCCGGACAGGCTAATGCGTGCGGTCGCGCTGATGCTCTTCACGTACGTCTGGCGGCTTCAGGACGCCTTCCCGTTTCTCGGAAAGGCTCAGCTGCCTGCGCTGGCGATGCTGGCCGCGCTCATCTACTACGCGTCGACCAAGCACCCCATACGCCGGGCGCGGCTCATCAAAGGGCCCACCTTGAAGCTGGTTGTGGCCCTGACGGTCATCATGGCCATCGGCGTTCCGTTCAGTCTCTGGGTCGGGCACAGCGCGACGTTCGTGTTCAAGGGCATGCTCCCGAACGTGCTGTTCCTGGTCCTCGTCGCGACGAGTGTGCGCAGCATCCGCGATGTCGAATGGTTTGCGCTCGTGAATCTCTACGGCGCTCTCGTCTACACGACCGTCGTCAGCCTCTTCTTCAGCGTAGGCGGCGATGGCCGCCTTGGCGGATTGATCTTCTACGACGCGAACGATTTCGCGCTCGTCATGGTCTGCACGATTCCGTTCGCCATCTACTTCCTCGGCAAGGGACAGAAGCGGTCGCGGCGCATCGCCGCGCTCATCACCATGGCGATGATTCTCACCGCCATGGTGAAGAGCGGATCGCGCGGCGGATTCATCGGGCTCATCGCCGTGATGCTGTACGTGCTCCTTCGCTATCGCGCGATTCCGAGCAGCGTGCGCCTCGCGGTCACTATTGCCGGCGTCGCGCTCTTTCTCGGCTTCGCTAGCGACAAATACTGGACCTCGATGGGCACCATTCTCCATCCGCAGTCCGACTACAACTACAAGGACGACGTCGGTCGCGTCGAGGTCTGGAAGCGCGGCGTGGGCTACATGATCCACAATCCGATCGTCGGTGTCGGCGTGGCTGCGTACCCGGTGGCCGAGGGCGGATCGGATCTCGCGCTGGCGCTCGCGGCACAGGGAAAAGGCTTCAAGTGGTCGGTGGCGCACAACTCCTTTCTCGAGACGGGAGCCGAGCTCGGAATTCCGGGCGCCCTCGTGTTCATCGGGATCCTGGTCGTCACCGGCTTCGGACTCACCCGGTTCTCGCCTCGAGGCAAATGGGCGCCGTGGATCTCTCGACGCGAGATGGCGCTCGCGCAGATGCTGATCGGTGCGCTGTTCGGCTTTGCCGTGGCCGGCTTCTTCGTGTCGGCCGAGTACTTCGCGTATCTCTACTTCATCCTCGGCCTGGCGGTTGGCTTGACGAAGCTGGTGCGCCTGCGCGCAGCCGCGAATCCGCTCAAGCGTCCGCAGATCAACGTGCGACTCGCGAGTCGCACGCCGCCGCCGTCGGACGCAGACCTCAGCTGGGTACACAGCTCGATCGAAACGTCGCTCGGCGGCGCGGCCCGCAAGCGCTGACGATCGCACCGTCCGCGCACGTCATGGACATTCGCCGGCATCTCAAGAGCACGATCGAGCTCGGAGCTGTGTGGAGCGGCGTTCCGAGCGCGATGCGCTGGCAGCGCCGCGGGGACGTGCTCATTCTCGCGTTTCACAACATCGTTCCCGACGACGCGCAGCAGACTGGCGATCGCTCTCTCCATCTGCCGCGCCGTCGCTTTGTGGCGCAGCTCGATGCGCTGGCTCGCACGCACGATATCATCCCACTCGCGGCAGCGCTCGCCGGCCACACGGGGCGGCGCCCGGCGGCGGTGGTGACCTTCGATGATGCGTACGAGGGTGCGGTAACCGTCGGCGTGGCGGAGCTCGAGCACCGCGGCCTCCCGGCGACGATCTTCGTCGCGCCGTCGTTCTTGAACGGCCACGACTTCTGGTGGGATGCACTCACGGAGCCGGGCACGAGCGCACTGTCCCCCGCGCTGCGCGCGTGGGGGCTCGACGAGTGCTCGGGGCGCGACGCCGAGATTCGCGCGCGCGCCCCGAGCGAGCACCACGCGCACATTACGCGGGCGCCGTCCCACGCGCGCGGCGCTCACGAGTACGATCTCGTTGCTGCTGCCGCCGGGCGCGGCATCACGCTCGGCTCGCACAGCTGGAATCATCCGAATCTCACGCGCCTCGATGACGACGCGCTCGCGACCGAGCTCACGCTTCCACTCGAGTGGCTGCGCGAGCGATTCACGAATGTCGTTCCGGTAATCTCGTATCCGTACGGGCTCTCGTCCCCACGCGTGGAGAGCGCCGCGCGCATCGCGGGCTATACCGCGGGCTTGCGCATCGATGGCGGCTGGCTCACGGGTGGCAAGAGCTCCAATCCGTTCGCGATACCTCGGCTCGACGTACCATCGGGCCTCTCGGCGGCGGGATTCGAGCTGCGTGTGGCCGGCGTGCGCGTGCGATGACGCGCTCGCGATGATGCGCTCGGTCTGATCACCACGTGACTCGACGAAGGATTCTCGTCACCGACGGGACGCAGCGCAGCGCGCTCGCCGTGGTGCGCTCGCTCGGCCGCGCGGGGCATACCGTGTTCGTGTGCGGCCCGCGCCTGCCGTCGCTGGCGGGATCGTCGAAGTTTTCGTTTGCCGAGTCGGCCGTTGCCAATGCGCTGGACGCGCCCGCGCAGTTCGTGAGTGACGTGTCGCACCTCATCGAGCGATGGCGCATCGACACGCTGATCCCGATCACCGAGGCTTCGCTCCTCGCGCTCCTCCCCGAGCGCGACTCGCTCGGCGTTCTCATTCCCTGGCCCGACATAGACAGCTTTCGCGCGATCGCCGACAAGCGCTCGCTCCTTGCCAGGGCAGCGAGCCTCGGAATAGCGGTGCCGAGGCAGGTGGTGCTGAGCAACGAGGCGGACGTGCGTGCGCTCGATCCCGCGCTCCTGAATTATCCGCTCGTGCTCAAGCCTTCGCGCTCCGTGGGCGAGCACGCGGGACAACGCGTCTCCCTCGGCGTGCGGCACGTCGCGAGCGCCGGAGCACTGCGCGCGGAGATCGCCGCGCTCGGCGAGGCCGCATTCCCGCTCCTCCTGCAGCAGCGCATCGTCGGGCCCGGCATCGGAATTTTTCTCTTGATGTGGGATGGGAAGCTGCTCGCGACCTTCGCGCACAGACGGCTGCGCGAGAAGCCGCCGTCGGGGGGGGTGAGCGTCTACTCCGAGAGCGTCACGCCCGATGCGGAGCTCGTCGAGCAATCGCGCATGCTGCTCGAGCAGATGAAGTGGCGTGGCGTCGCCATGGTGGAGTTCAAGCGGGAGGCGAGCACCGGAACTGCATACCTCATGGAAGTGAACGGCCGCTTCTGGGGGTCGCTGCAGCTCGCAATCGATGCCGGTGTCGACTTTCCGGCGCTCCTGGTGGCCGCTGCATCGGGTGAGCCGCTCCCGGCCACAACCAGTTATCGTGTAGGCACACGCAGCCGCTGGTGGTGGGGCGACGTCGACCACCTGCTCGCGCGTTGGCGCAAGGATGCGGCGACGCTCGCGCTTCCGGCGGGCGCACCATCGCGGTGGCGCGCAACCCTCGACTTTTTCACGTTCTGGCATCCGCACGACCGCAACGAGGTCTTTCGCCTGAAGGACCCGCGTCCATTTTTCCGCGAGACGATCGAATGGCTGCACCGGCGGTGAGCGCGCGCGGCGAAGCGCCGCTCCGCATCGCGCTCATGATCGAATGCGACGGCCCCGGCGGCGCGGAGCTCATGATGCTCGAGCTCGCGAAGGAGCTGCGCGCGCGAGGACACACCGTGCTTCCTGTTGGTCTCTCTGCCGGGACCGGCTGGCTCGGCGCACGATTCGTGGCCGCCGGCTTCGACCCCGTGAGCTTCGAGCTGCGCCGCCCGCTGGATCTCGCGGCCGTCCGCGCGCTTACGACGATCCTGCGTGACTTTCGCGCGGATGTGGTGCACAGCCACGAGTTCACGATGGCGATCTACGGGGCCGCCGCGGCGAAGCGTGCCAAGGCGCGTCACGTGATAACGATGCACGGTGGGCTGTACTACGCGGCGGCATGGCGGCGCAGGGCTGCGCTGCGATGGGCCACGCGGCGCAGCGCGGCCCTCGTCGGCGTCTCCGACGCGACGGCGGGCGCGCTCCAGCGCATTCTCGGCATCGACAAATCGAGGCTGTACGTCGTGCCGAACGGAATTCCGCTTCGCACGGGCGTGCGGGCGAAGCTGCGCAGCGAGCTTGGGCTCGCGCCGGGCGAGCTGCTCATCGTGTCGGTAGGTAATCTCTATCCGGTGAAAGGACACGCGGTGCTGATCGACGCGCTCGCGAAGTTGCGTGAGCGCACGGGCTGGCGGCTCGCGATCGCGGGGCGTGGAGAGGAGGAGCCGCGGCTTCGCGTGCAGGCCGCTACCTCGGGCATCGGCGATCGTGTGCATCTCCTCGGCTTTCGCGACGATGTCACCGACATTCTCGCCGCAGCCGACCTGTTCACGATGCCCTCGCTTTCCGAGGGTCTCCCGCTCGCGCTGGTCGAGGCGATGTCGTTCGGGCTGCCCGTCGTCGTCACCGGTGTGGGCGGCGTTCCGGAGGTCGTGACGGACGGAGTCGAAGGGATCCTCGTGCCGCCCTCGGACGCGAGCGCGCTTGCCGCTGCGCTCGGCGCTCTGCTCGCGGATGCACCGCGCCGGCAGAAGATGGGCGACGCCGCGCGCACGCGAGCGCTTCGCGACTACGCGCTGTCGACGATGGCCGATCGCTACGAGCGACTCTACCGCGGAGCCGCGCCGGCCATCGGGTAGGGGACCAGCTTTGCTATCGCGTCGAGCAGAATGCGCGCCTGTGTCGAGCGGCTGAAGCGATCGTCGCGCGCCACGCGCTCGGGACGCAGGCCCGCGCGATGATCGCGATAGCGTCTGGAGATCGCCGCCGCGATCGCGTCCTCCTGCGGCACCACCAGGTCCGCGCTCGTTCCCTGCAGCAGCTGCGCGATCGCGCTCTCGGGCTCTGCCAGCGCGAGCAGCCATGAATCGAAGCGCACGTACTCGAACACCTTCGCGGGAATCGCGAGCGTGTTGCTTCCCGGAAAGATCACGAGCATCGTCGCGCCCGCCAGAAACTGCAGCGCCTCGCGGTGCGGACGCGGGGGCTCGACGCTCACGTAGTCCGCGATCCCCTCCTGTGCGGCCATGCCGAGCAAGGGCGCGCGCTCCTCGTCGGCGAAGCGTCCGAGAATGTCGATGCCGAACTGCGAGGGCTCGAGCTTCTCGCTGGCGATGACCTTGGCGGCCGAGCGAAAGAGCGTTTGCGGATCGCGGTCGAGGTAGATGGTTCCCGCGTAGCGGATCACGAATCGCTCGCTGTCGCGGTGCGGCGGCAGCGGGTCGTCGTCCGATCCGTTCATCACCGTGATCGTCTTCGCATCCGCATCCGGATGCAGCGCCACGAGTGCGGCGCGCGCGGGCGCCGTGTTCGCCACCACCAGCGATGCGCGCTCGATGCACGCGCGCTCGAAGCGCTCCGCATGACGGTACCAGAGCGGGCTCGCGACACTCTCGCGCAGCCACGGCTGCAGACTCCACGGATCGCGCATGTCCATCACGAACGGGAGTCCGGTCTCCACGGACACGAGCCGCCCCGCCTCGTGGCTGACGTGGGGAGGCGCGGAGGTGATCACCGCGTCGTGCACGCCGCGCACGACGATGCGCGATGCGAGCGCCGCGGCGCGGCGCGCCCATCGCTCGCCATGCGTGAGCTCGAGCCACGCCCAGTACATGCGCAGCAGCTCGCGCGGCGTGCGCACCCGCGCTGGAATCTTTTCGCGGTCGATCGACTCCGGACGGCCATGACTCACGCGGGGCTCGGCCCCCGGGCTCGCGTGCACGGCGTTCTGGTCGAAGCGCTTGTTGGGCCAGATGGTTCGATACGCGCGCCAGAGCACGTGCTCGATTCGCTCGGCGGGGAGCACTGGATCGGGCACGCCGAATACGCGCACGCCGGCGGGAAGGGAGTCGAGCGCCGCTCCGATTTTTGCGGCCGGCGCGCAGGTGATCACGTCCATCCCCCAGCCGCGCTCCGTCACGGTGTGCGCGAGCTTTTCCCACCGGCGCGCGCCAATGGTGGTATCCGGCGGAAAATGATAGCTGATCACGAGCAGCCGATGCGCGTCGTGGGCGGCTGATCCGCGCTTCTCCCAGAACGGCGTCGGCGCGGTTGGCGAGCTCACAGCGCGTGCTCCCGCAGAAGGGACAGGAACGCACGCGCGCGTGCGCCATGTCGCCATGCGATCATCCCGCCGTACGCCACCACCCCCGTCACGACCTCGATCGCCAATCGCACCGCCGGAGCCATTGTTTGCGGAAGCGCGACCAGCACGATGCCGACCGCTAATGCCATGATCGCCGTCGAGCTCACCGCGGGCCAGAGCGTGGCAAAATATCCGCGGGGTGACATCTCGAGTACTCGGAACGCCAGCCGGTATTGCGGTGCGACCACCAGCGGATACGCCACGATCCAGACCGCGGCCACGCCACCCACACCCCATCGCGTGCCGAGCACGAACAACAGCGGCATGACACACGCCGCGATCACCGAATACCACATGCTCTGCCGGGAATGCCCGGTGTAGATGAGCACCTGCGGCGTCACCGTATCGATGGACCGTATGCCGCCATAGACTGCCAACAGTCGCAACGGTACGATGGCGCCCAGCCATTGGCGACCGAGTACGACGGGCACGAACTCGCCGGCTATGAGCGCGAGCCCCGCCGCTGCGGGCAGGGTGATGAACGCCAATCCCTCGACCACGCCCAGGAAGTAGCGCCGGAGCGCCGCGATGTCGTGCTGCACGGCGGAGAACACGCCCGGCTTGACGCTCGAGACGAGTGATCTGATGCGCTAGACGGGCATGGTCGCGATCTACCACCCGAGCGTGTAGGCGCAGATCGCCTGCTTGCCGAGCACGCGGGCCACGAC